>JBNJDO010000011.1:0-35409 GCA_051744965.1 Thermodesulfobacteriota bacterium
GACAACTTTGCCCGCAGGAACCCGGATAAGGTGGAACTACCAGGACAGCCTGTGGATCTTTTGGGCGGTTTTTCTGTGGAGGCAGTGCTAAAGGCCCTGGGAGGCACGCTGGATCCCCTGCTTGAGGCCCTTAAGGCAGGCAAGATCAGGGGGGCGGCAGGGATAGTGGGCTGCAACAATCCCAGAATCAGACACGACTATGGACATACAGCCCTGGCCAGGCGCTTGATTGAAAATGATGTCCTGATTCTGGATACAGGCTGTGCAGCAGTGGCCAATGCCAAGGCAGGCCTGGAACAGGCCAGGGCTGCAGAACTGGCAGGCCCGGGACTGAAGGAGGTCTGCTCCAGCCTGGGCATCCCGCCGGTGCTGCACTTTGGCAGCTGTGTGGACAACGTGCGCATCCTGGTCCTGGCTGCTGAGCTGGCCAAGGCCTTGAATCAGGATATCAGCGCCTTGCCCCTGGCAGGTGCGGCTCCGGAGTGGTACTCCGAGAAGGCTGTATCCATCGGGGCTTACTGTGTGGCTTCAGGGATTTATACCGTGTTGGGCCCCACACCGCCGGTGCTTGGGAGCATGAATGTAACCAGCCTATTGACCCAGGATCTGGAGGATATTCTGGGTGCTAGCTTTGCTGTGGAGCCTGCTCCTGAAGAGGCCGCCAAACTTATCCTGCAGCGCATAGAATCCAGGCGCAAAGGCTTGGGCTTGGATAGTAGGGCGGTATAAGGCAAAGAAAGCAGGAAAAGTGCCAGGGCTGCCCTGGGCAGCCCTGGCAGGGGTTAAGCTATTTCTGCTCGAAATTGCCGGTTATCTGAACCTGCTCCAGGATCTTGCCCTGGATGGCCTGCTTGAACTCCTCCAGGCTGGAGTTTTCCTTTAAATCCAGGCTGGGCGTATCCAAGGCGTACAAAGTGAAGACATAGGGGTGCTCTCCAGTTCCCTTGGGCGGTTGCGGTCCGCCATAGCCCTTGTCTCCGAAGGAGTTCTGCAGCTCCTGCGCATCCTGGGGCATGTTTTTCCCTGATGCGCCCTCAGGCAGGGAAGTGGTCTCTGGAGGGATGTTGATCACCAACCAATGGATCCAGTTGTTGGCCACAGGATGGGGATCAATGCAGGAAAGGGCCAGGGATTTAGTTCCCTGGGGCACATCGCTCCACTGCAGGGGCACTGAAACATTTTGGCCCCCTGCTCCGGGCATGGTGTACTTGACAGGTATCTGGCCCTGATCCTGGAAAGCAGATGTGCTTAGCTTCATATCAGACCCTCCTTTTGGATTATTTTCAGAGTTTCAAGGCTAATCCTTGCTCTCCTTATCCTGGTAATGGGTTAGGGCTGCTTCCAAGGCCTCCCTGGCCTGCTGCAGGCTCTTGCGATCCTGCCCTGTCTCTGCTTCCTGCTCCAATTGCTTGATTTCATTAATATGATTTTGCAGATGGAAGCCAGTCAAGTAGTCCCGGGTCTGCTGGGGAATACGGCTCAATTCCTGGATCTGCTCCTTTTGGCCTGCAAGTTTCTCCTGGAGCTGCTCGCTCCTGCTGCTAAGCTCTGCGGTTTTTTCCTGCAGGGCCTGCTCTAGGCTTTGGGTCCTTTCCTGTTCACTGGATAGTCCCTGGGAGAGCTGCTGCAGCTGGTTGTCTGTATAATAGTAAAACACTGTCAGCAAAATAAACAGGCCCAGGATTCCCAGCAAGGCGGTCTTGGCCCAAATGGAGCCTGAAAGGTGGCGGGGATCCTGAGCAGCCAGGGCTTCTGACTGCTGCCCCTCAGGCGCTGCCTGCTCCTGCCTGTGCTGCAGTTTCTTTCTGGTCTCGATTTGCAGGGTCGCAAGCTCCTGCTGCAGGAGAGCGCTTTTGTCTTTTAGCAACTGTAGCTCCTGCCTGGTCTCGGGTCTCCTGGGATGAAAGACCAGTATCGCGAATAGCAGCCCCAGTATAAAGCTGATGGAGAGCAAAACATAAACCGCAATATCACCCCAGCTCCACGCAGTCAGCCAAAGATCCAGGCCCATGTCCATCCTGCGGTCCAAGACCTGGAGGTTTTGCATTACAAAATAAAGTCCCAGAACAAAGATTAGGGTCAGGAAGATGATCTTCAGGAATTTCACTAGGATCTCCTTATGGCTTCAAGGTTGGATCCCTGCAGGTGAGCGCAGGGGCCGCAGTGTTCTCTATTTCTCCTGCCACTGGGGCTGTCTTTTCTCCTTGAAGGCGGCAATACCCTCGCAGGCATCCTGGGTGGTGCAGAGTCTGGAGAAGGCTTCGTTCATGAACTGGATAGCCTTATCATACTCCATGTCCTCTGCGCAGTAAAAGGCCCGCTTGGCATTCTGCAAGGCCAAGGGGCTCTTTTGGGCCAAAGCTGCTGCCCAGTTGTTTGCTTCCTGCTCCAGTTCCTCTCCAGGCACCACTTTGTTGAATAGGCCCAATTCCTGGGCTTGGGCTGCAGGGATAAGCTCGCCGAAGTAGAGCAGCTCCAGGGCCTTTTTCCTACCCAGGCATCTGCGCACCGGAATCACCGGGCCCACACAGTTCAGCCCCACATTTATGGCGGTCAGGCCGATGCGGGCATCCTCTGCAGCCAGGGTGAGGTCAGCTGCAGCAGCCAGACCTGCACCATTGGCTGCTGCCACTCCGTGCACCTGGGCGATCACCGGCTTGTTCATCCTGCTGATGGTAAAAATGGGCCGCTCCATGTCCTCGATCCATTCCCTGTACTGCATGGGGGACTTGCCGTGGAACTCACCAAGATCAATGCCTGCGCAAAAGACTTTGCCTGCTCCTTTGAGCAGTACCGCCCGGACTTGGGTATCCTGGTCCATCTCCTGCAGGGCCTGGTTCAGCTCCCTGGCCATGGGGGTGTTGAAGGTGTTCAGCTGCTCCGGACGCTGCAGAGTGATGCAGCCCACATGCTCTTTGCTGATCTCTAGATTTAAGTTTTGGTAATCCATACCTGGCTCCTTTTTGAAAACTTTCAGTTTGAACAGCTTTTTCCTGGGAAAATGTCTTGAAATAGGGGCCTTAACACAAAAGACAAGCTTTCTCCTTGCCCTGGGATTTAGTATGTCCTATTTTCCACCAAGATTAGCCGCAGGCTACTTTTTAAGCCTTTCTTGTGCCTAAGAGCTTGATTGAACATAAGGAGCAGTGCCATGCAGGAGAAAAAGGCTGCTTTGCAGGCAAGAATCCAGGAACTGGAAAAACTCATCCAGGAGCAGGAAAAGCGTATTCCGCCCCATTCCGCTCAGCCCAGCCAGTTTCAGGAGCTGGAGCGTCTGGAGGAGGAGAAGGAAAAGCTGCAAAAAGAGCTGGAGTCCATATAAAGCCGGATCTTGGCCTGAGCCTGCATATCCTGGTCCTTAAAGCCTGCAGTTTTCTCCGCCTGCACAGTAGTTGCGAATGAACTGTCCCAATTGAATCCCCAGGTGATAGCATTCATTGCCCTGCAGACAGCTCTCCACATCCTGCTCTTCCAGGTGGGTGGACAATTCGTGCCCCTCCTTGCTGAATGTAGCCAGCCAGGCCTTTTGCTGCTCATCAAAGCTGAGCGTAAGGCTTAGGCCATAGTCTTCAATTTCAGGGTAGATCTGCAGAAGCTTTTCTTTTATGTCCTGGGCCTTGACTTCCATGGGGAGCCTCCTTTGCCTGCTAAAAGTGAATGGTGATGATCAGGCTAATACTCCAATATTTATATAGCTAAAAGCCTGCTTTGACAAGGTAGGGCAAAAAACTGCTCTGTGGCTTTTTGCCTGCTCTCTAGCACAAAGAAACTTGCATTCTCTAAACACTGCACTGGTTCCGTCATCCAGGACTTGATCCGGGATCCAGTTCATTGTCCAGATTCCGGCTGGAGCCTATGCTGGACCCCGATCCAGTGCAGGAAAGACGGAGGGTCGGCAGGATCTCGCCCTGAAATGCGGGTAAATGGCTTTTGATCAGGAAGAACAGGAGGTTTGAGGCACAGAATTTGCTTTTTGCTGGTTAGTGTGGATAATTGCTGCTTCAGCAAAAACTCAGGCCTTAGAAATGGCTTTGACTTGCAGTATAGGGTTTTATTGAGGATTTTAATGTGGAAGCTTGAGATGTTCTTAAGATCTTGCCTAGTCTTGTTTTTTTGCAGCCTGGTTTGGGGCTGCAGCCCTTTTGCTCCCCAAGGGCCTGAACTTGAGCCTGTTGCTTTGCCTGAGGATTTCAGCCTGGACTACCAGGGCACGCAGCTGCTGGATAACTGGTGGGAGTCCTGGGAGAGTCCGGATCTGAATAAGCTGGTGCAGGAGGCCTTGGATGAGAATTTTGATATTCGTTCCGCCTGGGCCAGATTGCGCCAGGCACAGGCCCTGGCAGAAAGGGCAGGAGCGGAGCTATGGCCAGAGGCTTCCCTGCAGGGGGGTCTGGAAAGGACCAGGACCTATCAAGGCCAGGAGCTTGTCAGGGACAATGAGTCCTCCAGCCTGGGGATCCAGGCAGGGTATGAGCTGGACCTCTGGGGACGCATAGAGTCAAAGCGAGAGGCCAGGAGGCTGGAAGCCAGGGCGGCATATGAGGATGTTCAGGCTGCTGCAGCCAGCATTGCGGCGGAAGTAGTCCAAGCCTGGGTGGAGGTTTTGGCCCTGGAGCAGGAAATCCTGGTTTTGCAGGAGCAGATCAGGATTAACCAGGACTTGCTCTCTTCCCAGGTTCTGCGTCTAGAAAAGGGTATGGGCACTGGTCTGGATGTGACCCGGCAAAAAGAGGTTCTGGCCTCCTCCAGGGCGGATCTGCCCAAGCTGCAGTCCCAAAAGCGACTGGCACTGCATAGATTGGCAGTGCTCACAGGCAGGGCTGATCCAGCTGGGCTCAGGATTACTGCCAGGGGCCTGCCCAGACCAGTGCCCAGGCCTGAGGCAGGGGTGCCTGCAGATTTGTTGGAGTCCCGTCCAGATGTGCGCTCTGCTTATCTCAGACTGGCCTCATCCGGATGGGACGTGGCCCAGGCAAAGGCGAACAGATTGCCCCAGCTGGATATTTCCGCCAGAGGGGCCTTGAGCAGCGAGGAGCTCAGCCCGGCCTGGGGGGATTGGTTGTATAGGCTTGGGGCTGATTTGAGCGCGACAATCTTTGATGCTGGCTATCGTCAGGCTGAGGTGCAAAGGGTCATAGCAGAGGAACAGGAACAGTTGGCTGATTATGTAGGCGTGGTCCTGGAGGCGGTGCAGGAAGTCCAGGATGCTTTGGCCAGGGAAAAAGGGCAGGAACAGAGGATCTCCAGGCTAAAGGAAGAGCTGCAGGCTGCCAGGCAAGCCAAGGATCAGGCCAGGTTGCGCTATATTAAGGGCCAGGGTGATTATTTGGATTTCTTGACCCAGTTGCGCAGTGTGCAGGATCTGGAGCGCAGGCTGGTTACTTCCAGGGCAGATCTGCTGGAGTACAGGATTTCCTTGTATCGGGCCCTGGGAGGAGGGTTGCAGAAGACAGAGGGCAGAGGTCAGAGGACAGAGGTCAGAGGACAGGGGACAGAGGACTGAGGACAGAGGACTGAGGACTGAGGACGGAGGGCAGAGGACGGAGGACGGAGGACGGAAGACAGGGGACAGAGGACTGAGGACAGAAGACTGAAGACCGGAGACAGCGGGGAATGAATATAGGGCTGTAAAAATATATCCAGCCTGTCTAGCAAAATAAACAGGTCATTCCAGATGCTGAACCTAAAAGATACCAAGAATGGTTTAAAGATGAAAAAGGCCTTGAAAATTATATTGCCTGTTTTGTTCTTGGCCCTGGGAGCTGCAGCTGCAGGGCTGTTTATTTCCAGCAAGCCCAAGGTTTCCAGGCAGCAGCAGCCCCGGGCTGAGGTTCCAGCTGTGGAAGTAGTGACTGCCAGCAGAAGCCAGGTACAGACATCTGTCTCTGCCATGGGCACAGTGGTTCCAGCCAGACAGATTACTTTACGTTCCAAAGTGGGGGGGACAGTGCTGGAGACTGCAGAGGGGTTTAATCCCGGGAGTGTATTGGAGCAAGGCACAACTGTGCTGCGCCTTGAACCCAGGGATTATGAAATCGAGGTCCAGAAACAGGAAAGCGCCCTGGCCAGGGCTGAGGCAGACTTGCGCCTGGAGCAGGGCAAGCAGGATGTGGCCAGACAGGAGCTGGACATGCTCCTGCAGGGTCCCGATTCAAAGGTGCAGGAGACTGACCTGGCCTTGCGCCTGCCCCAGCTGGAAAAGGCCAGGGCAGAGGTGCAGTCCGCAAGCTCCGGGTTGGACAAGGCAAAGCTGGACCTTTCCAGGACAAGTGTTGTGGCGCCTTTTGATGCCCTGGTCCTGGAGCAGGAGGCTTATCAGGGCTCTGAGGTGGGAGCCCAGGACAAGCTAGCCACTCTGGTGGATATCAGGGAGTATCATGTTCGGGCCAAAGTACCACTTAAGAGCCTGCAACTGATTGATTTGCAGGCCCAAGAGGGCAAGCGAGTCAGAATCACCTCCCAGTCCGGGGCTGGGGAATGGACCGGCCGTACCCTGCGCCTGACCGGGGATGTGGACGAAAATGCACACATGGCTACCTTGCTGATCCAGGTCCAGGACCCCCTGGGTTTGCAGTCCAAGCACAACCAACTTTTGCTGCAGGACTATGTGCGCGCAGATATCCAGGGCCGAGTTTTGCAGAATGTGTTTGCTTTGCCCAGGAAGGCTCTGCGGGATAGGGACAGGATCTGGGTCTTGCAGGACGGGCAGCTGCGGATCAGGCAGACTGAAGTAACATGGCAGGATCAGGAGCGGATCTATGTCAGGAAGGGTCTCAGTGAAGGAGAGCAGGTGATTGTTAGCGATATTTCCACTCCTGTGCAGGGCATGGAGCTGACAGTGCTGGAGGCAGAGGAGGAAGAATGAGTTCCCAGGGTCGGCAAGAGAGCATGCCCCAGGGGCCTTTGGCCTGGATGGCTGGTAATTCAGTCGCAGCCAATCTGATCATGCTCTTTTTTTTGCTGGGCGGGCTGCTTATGGCCCGCAACGTTACCCAGGAAGTCTTTCCTGAATTCTCCCTGGATACTGTAAGCGTGAGCATCCCCTACCCTGGCGCCAGCCCCGAGGAGGTGGAGCAGGGGGTTGTTCTGGCTGTGGAGGAGGCAGTGCAGGGCCTGGAAGGCGTCAAGGAGGTCAGCTCCACAGCTGCTGAAGGCCAGGCCAGGGTGCAAGTGGAAGCCCTGGAGGGCGCGGATGTGAATCGGCTCTGGCAGGATGTGGACAGCGCAGTGAGCAGGATCGTAACCTTTCCAGAGGAGGCAGAGGAGCCCGAGATTACCATATCCGAGAGCAGACGGGGCGTGTTGACCATGGCTGTCTCCGGCCCAGAGGATGAGCTGGTCCTGCGGGAGGCTGCAGAGATCGTGCGCGATGAGCTCCTGCAGGATTCCGGGATCAGTCAGGTGGATCTGGAAGGGGTAAGGGATCTGGAGATCCAGGTAGAGGTGGGCCAGAATGACCTGCGCAGCTATGACCTGACCTTGGAGGACGTAGCCAAAACTCTGCGCAGGGCCTCAGTAGATCTGGGGGCTGGGAATATCAGGACTCCGGAAGGGGACCTTTTGCTGCGCATGCAGGATAGGCGGGATACTGCCCAGGAATTTGCCCGGATCCCTGTGATCAGTCAAAAGGACGGTTCCAGCCTGCTACTGGGAGATCTGGCCCAGGTGCGAATGGGCTTTGAGGAGACAGACTCCTGGTCCCAGGTTAACGGCAAGCCCGCGGTGATGATGGAGGTTTATCGAATAGGAAGCCAGACCCCGGCCTCTGTGTCCCAGGCTACCAAAGAGGTCCTGGCGGAGCTGGAGCAAAGATTTCCAGAGCAGATCCAGACCAGCATCCTCAGGGACAGATCCGAGGTTTTTCAGCAACGTGCCCAGCTTTTGCAGAAAAATGCCTACTTGGGTCTGGCGTTGGTCTTTATCTTGCTGGCCATCTTCCTGGAGGCCAGGCTGGCCTTCTGGGTCAGCCTGGGCATTCCCATCTCCTTCCTGGGCTCTTTCCTGCTTCTGGCCGGGACCAGCTTCAGTATCAACATGATCACCATGTTTGCCTTTATTGTCACCCTGGGCATTGTGGTGGATGATGCCATAGTGGTGGGAGAGAATATCTATTATCACCGCAGACAAGGGCTGGGCATGCTCCAGGCCGCGGCCACCGGAGTCAGGGAGATGGCCATGCCTATTGTCTTCAGCGTGCTGACCAATATGGTGGCATTTATGCCCATGTTCTTTATCCCTGGTGTCATGGGCAAGATCTTTAGTGCAATCCCCTTGGTGGTAATTTGCGTGTTTGCTGTCTCTTTGCTGGAGTGCCTGTTTGTTTTGCCAGCACATCTGGCACATGTGCGGGAGAAACGCGAGGCAGGTCCCTTGCGGCATTTAACCCAGATGCAGTCCAGGTTCAGCCAGTGGATAGAACGCTTGATCCAAGGCCTGTTCGGACCCGCCCTGGCGATGGTATTGCGCTGGCGCTACACTGCCCTGGCCCTGGGCCTGGCTGTACTCTTGGGCACCCTGGGCTATGTGCAGTCAGGCCGTATGGGCATGGAACTCTTTCCCACAGTGGAGTCTCCCTTTGCCTTTGCTGAGGCCACTTTGCCCCAGGGTGCGGCTAGGGAGGATCTGCAACAGGTGGAAGACCGCCTCACAGAGGCGGCAGAAGAAGTGGTGCAGGAAAATGGAGGCCAGGCCTTGGCCCGCTCTATACTCACAGTAGTCAATGGAAATTCTGTAGAGGCCAGGATTTATCTTACAAAGCCAGGTAAGAGGCCTGTGGGCACCTCTGAGGTGACCAGGCTCTGGCGGGAGAGGACAGGACAGATCCCTGGACTGGAGAGCATCAAGTTTGAGGCTGACCGCGGAGGCCCTGGAGGGGGCAAGGCCCTGACAGTGCAGCTAAGCCACAGGGACCAGGAGCGCCTGGAGCAGGCAGGGGTGGATCTGGGCCGCAGCCTGGAGGACTATTCCGGAGTCAGCGATATTGACGACGGCTCTGCCAGTGGCAAGAGGCAGCTGGATATCAGACTCTCAGAGCTAGGGCAGCGCCTGGGGCTATCTTCCCGGGAGGTAGGGGATCAAGTCAGGCATGCTTACTACGGGGCAGAGGCCTTGCGGCAGCAGGAGGGTAGGAACGAGGTCACGGTGCGGGTCTTCCTGCCTAAAAAGGAGCGCAGGAGCCAGTCCAGCCTGGAAGACATGGTCCTCAGGCATCAATCCGAGGAGATCCTGTTCCAGGATGCTGTGCAGCAAGATTTTGGCCGGGCCTATACCAGCATCAGCAGGAGGGACGGCCGCAGGGTGATCCAGGTGACCGCTAATGTGCAGCCCAGGTCCCAGGTGGAACAGTTGGTAGCTGAGCTGCAAGATGATGTCCTGCCTGGGCTTTTGCAGGGCTATCCTGGGCTCAGTTACAGCTTCGAAGGCAGACAGGCAGATCTGCGGGAGAGCGTGAACAGCCTGATGCACGGCCTGCTTTTGGCCCTGTTGGCTTTGTACGCTTTGCTGGCTGTGCCTTTTCGCAGCTTTGTGCAGCCAGTGATCATCATGGCCTGTATTCCTTTTGGATTGGTAGGAGCGGTGTTCGGGCATTTGATTATGGGCTATTCCTTGAGCTTGATGAGCCTGTTCGGAATTGTGGCCTTAAGTGGGGTGGTCATAAACAATTCCCTGGTGCTTATTCATTTCACCAATCAGCTGCGGCAAAAGGGCCTGGAACTGCAGCAGGCAGCGCAAAAGGCGGGCATGCTGCGCTTTAGGCCTATTTTGCTGACCACACTGACTACCTTCGGGGGGCTGTCGCCCATGATCCTGGAGACCTCCAGGCAGGCCAGATTTTTGATCCCCATGGCTATATCCCTGGGCTTCGGGCTGCTGTTTGCCATGCTGGTCATCCTGTTTCTGGTGCCTTGTGTGTATTTGCTGGTGGAGGATATTGCAGGTCTGTTAGGCTTGCAAAAGCCAAGGAACCCTGAGCAGCTGGATACAGAGCCAACAGGCTAGGAAAAGAGTGCCCTGGCCCATAAATCCTGTCTATGATTGAGGCGAGCAGGGAACATACAATGCACTTAAATCCCAATATCCGTGGAAATATAATGCACAGGCAAATTTCCAAAGACAAGCATCAAACTTATGAGGCGCGGCACCAGGATCTTAGTGCTGAACCCTGTTAAACAGTTTTGGTCTTGCAAGCCAGGGCAGTAATATTGTATTGCTGTTATTGTTATGCACCTCTACAGAACCCAGGAAAGCCCTGCAGCTTCTATGGAGCCGGAAAAAACAGATCCCTTGTGGGAGCATGCCCCGCTGGGCATCTTTAAGAGTACTGACCAGGGGGATCTGTGGTACGTGAACTGGACCATGGCCAGGATGTACGGATATGCTTCAGCCCAGGATATGCTTCAGTCTGTGCATAATGTGGCTGAAGACCTTTTTGTTCAGGCCCAAGAATATGGGGATATTTGGCGCAGGCTGCTGGAGCAGGCGCAGGTAACAGATTTTGAATGTTCCCAGTTGCGCCAAAACGGATCCAGGTTTTGGGCCTCCATTTCGGTGCGCGCGCTGCAGGTGGACAAAGCTCAGCAAGCAGGGATGTTGGGTTATGTCCTGGATATCACCGAGCGCAAGAAGCTGAAGCAGGAGCTGCAGGACAAGGCCAACAGGCTGCAGGAGAGGGTCAAGGAACTGAATTGCATCTATGAGATCTCCAGGACCCTGCAAAAAAAGGCTTCCTTGCAGGAGACACTGCAAGAAGTGGTGGATATCATACCGTTAGGTTTGCAGTATTCTGATGCTGCCTGCGCCAGGATAGACCTGGATGCCCAGGAGGTTGTTTCAGAGGGTTTCCAGGAGCCGGATTTCAGCATCTCCCAGGAGATCCTGGTCCAAGACGTTAGCCGGGGCAGGGTCAAGGTGGGCTATGTGCAGGAGAAGATTGAACAAGAACAGGTAAGTTTTCTGCAGGAGGAAGTAAGCCTTCTGAAGGTAATTGCAGAGAATTTGGGGGGCATAATAGAGCGCAAGCTGGTCCTGGAGGATATCAGCCATAAAAAGGAGGAGCTGCAAAAGTCTATTGCGGAAAAGGATCAGTTCTTTTCCATAATCGCCCATGATCTAAGATCCCCTATTTCAGGATTCTTGTCTTTAACCCAGATGATGTCCGAGGAGTTCCAGGCGTTTAGTCAGCAGGAGCTGCAGAGCATGACCTGGGAGCTCAAGAATTCAGCCCAGGATCTGCATGAGCTTCTGGAGAACCTTTTGGAGTGGTCCCGCATCCAAAGGGGCAAGATCAGCTATAGGCCCCAGTTTCTGAATCTGCAGGATGTGGTGCAGCAAAATGTCAGGCTGGTGGCTCCTGCTGCAGATGGCAAGGAGGTCCGGATCCAGGAAAATGTGCCTGCAAGCTTGCAGGTTCTGGCTGACAGGCACATGCTGGACTGCATCCTGCGCAATCTATTGTTCAATGCGGTGAAGTTCACCCCCAGGGGAGGCTGGGTGCGGATCTCTGCTGAATCCCAAGACGCATGGCTGCAGATCCGAATACAAGATACAGGTACAGGCATGGAACAGGACATGGTGCGCAGGCTCTTCAATCTGGGCCAGAAGGTGCAAAGACCGGGCACAGAAGGGGAGAAAGGCTCTGGATTGGGGCTGATGCTCTGCCAGGAGTTCGTGCACAAGCACGCAGGTAAGATCTGGGTCAGCAGCAGTCCAAAGCAGGGTTCAACCTTTTGTTTCACCTTGCCTGCGGCAGCGGGCAAGACTTGAATTCAAAGAAAAAAAGGCGCTGCAGGCAAAAAATATGCTCAAGATACTGCTGGGAGTTATAGGCGGACTCTTTATACTGGGGGCTCTGGGCTATTTCCTGCAGCCGCTGCTGCTCTATTTTCCAGAACCTGAAATTGAAGCCACCCCTGAAAAACTTGGGCTTTCCTACCAGGATGTTTGGCTGCAAAGCTCCCAGGGGAATAAGATCCATGCCTGGTTCATCCCAGGACCAGGAGGAGTGGAGGCTCCGGTGGTTCTGTTTATGCATGGCAATTCCGGAAATATTTCCCACCGCCTGGATCTGTTGCGCATTGTACAGGAGCTGGGCCTGGCCTGTTTGATGCCGGACTATCAGGGCTACGGCCAGAGCCAGGGCAAGCCTTCTGAGCAAGGCATGTATCAAGACGCGCATGCGGCCTGGGACTTTCTAGTAGAAGAAAAGGGAGTGCAGCCGGAACAGGTGGTGGTCTGGGGACATTCCCTGGGCGGTCCTGTGGCCGCGCGGTTGGCTATGGACAGGGAGCCAGGGGCCTTGATTCTGGACTCTACATTTACCTCCGTGTCTGAGATGGGCAGAAAGCTGTATCCTTTTCTGCCTGTAAAGCATGTCTTCAGGTACAAGTACCCTACGCAAGACTATCTGCAGCAGACTCAAGCCCCTGTATTGGTGGTGCACAGCTCCGAAGACGGCTTGGTGCCCTTTGAACTGGGCAGAAAGTTGTATCAGGCCGCCCCAAGCCCCAAAGAGTTCCTGGAGATCCGTGGCGAGCACGATTATGGCTTTGTGACCTCATTTGATTTGTATGCAAAAGGGGTAGAGGGCTTCCTGCAGGCCAAGACCTCGGTATGGGCTGCTAAAAGGCAGGAAAGCTCCGCACATATCCAGGATGAATAAGCCCCAGGAGGTTTGAGATGGAAAAAGAGGTTGCCGGATTGAGCATGGAGTGCGTACAAGGTGATATCGCTGCCCAGGGGGACATGGCTGCAGTGGCCAATGCAGCCAACGCCCAACTGCGGCCAGGTGGAGGAGTTGCCGGAGCCCTGCATCGCGCAGCTGGTCCGGGACTGGATGAGGAGTGTAGGCCCCTGGCCCCGATAAAGCCTGGACAGGCAGTGATCACTAGGGGGCATAATCTGCCCAACAGATATGTGATCCATTGCCTGGGGCCGGTCTATGGTGCGGATAAGCCAGAGGAGGAGCTGTTGGCTGCCTGCTATAGGAATGCCCTGCAGCTGGCTGAAGAGCACCAGGTGGATTCAGTAGCCTTCCCTGCCATATCTACTGGAGCATTTGGCTTTCCTTTGCGCCAGGCTGCAGAGGTTGCCCTGCGTACTATAATGGAGCTGGCACCTGGCTTGAAACAGGTGCAAAAGGTGCGTTTCGTCCTGCACAGCCCAAAGGATCTGTCTGTATTCCAGGAGGCCCTGCAGGAATTAGCCTCATAGGTCTAGCAGCTGCAATTTCTCTGCATTTCTTGCATTTATCGCTGCCATGGGCTGTTTGACCATAGTCCGGTCCACAGCTAGATTGGCAGCGTTTTTTTGCTTTGTCCAATTTGTCTATTGCAGAACTAGGCTATCATCAGGTAGGGAATTGCAAAAGGCCAGCTGCTATTCTGGTTCTGGAATATTGCCAAAGGCTTTCAATTATAAAAGGAGATTAGCATGGGCTTGAACATGGTGGTCCTGGTCAAGCAGGTGCCTGACACCCAAAATATTACTGAGCAGGCCATGAAGCAGGACGGCACAGTGAACAGGGATGCCTTGCCCGCGATTTTCAATCCAGAGGATCTGCATGCACTGGAAGAGGCTCTGCAGCTCAAGAATGATCATGGAGGGCAGGTGACCGTGCTCAGCATGGGGCCGCCCAAGGCGGTGGAGGTCTTAAAGGAAAGCCTGTACAGGGGGGCTGACGAGGCAATCCTGATTTCAGACAGGATCTTTGCTGGCGCTGATACCCTGGCCACCTCCTATGCCCTGCAGTGCGCAGTGCAAAATACTGGGGATTTTGATCTGGTCTTTTGCGGTAGACAGGCTATTGACGGGGATACAGCCCAGGTGGGCCCCCAAGTGGCGGAAAAGTTGGGCATCAATCAGCTAACCAGCGTCTGCGCCATCAGTGGCCTGCAAAAAGGGGAGATCACGGTCTGGCGTTCCACAGAGCAGGGTTATGAGCAGCTCAAGAGCAGGCTTCCGGTGCTGCTCACGGTGACTGCAGAGGCCAACGAGCCCAGGCCGCCCAGCGCCAAGAGGGTCATGGCCTACAAGAATGTGCTTTGTGCTGAGCAGGACTCCTATGACCAGAGCTACCTGGACCAGAGCTGCGCCAGCGCTTCAATGGTCATCAGGCAATGGAACGCGGACTCTATCGGAGCGGATCCAGAGAGGTGTGGACTAAAAGGTTCCTGGACCCAGGTCAAGAAGATCGAGAATGTGATTCTCTCCGCCAGGGAGGCCAAGGAGATAGAGCCCACAGAGGAAGGGGTCTTCGACCTGATCCGGGAGCTGAAACAGGAGCATATCATAGGATAAGGGGGAGTAATGCATTCTGACCGGAATGTCATGGTCTTTGTGGAGCAGCACGAAAACAGCATTGCTGATGTGAGCAAAGAGCTTTTGTCCAAGGCCAGGGAACTGGCAGATCAGCTGGGTGGTGAGGTCCAGGCTGCGGCCCTGGGAGATTCCGGGCTGGGAGCAGAGCTGCCAGCCCTTGGCAGCTACGGTTGTAGCCGGGTCTTTTATATGCAAGATCCCAGGTTGGTCAATTATACTACTGTGCCCTATGCCCGGGGGCTCTCCAAGATCATCCAGGAGTACAGGCCCAGGTTCCTGCTCTTTGGAGCCAGCACCCTGGGCAGAGACTTGGCGCCCAGGGTGGCTTCCCAGCTGCGCTGCGGCCTGACCGCGGACTGTACAGATTTGCAGATAGGTGAGCACAAGGCCAAAGGCACTTTATACCAGGATATTTTGCTGCAGATCAGGCCGGCTTTCGGAGGCAACATTATAGCCACCATTATTTCCCCTCAGAGCTGTCCCAGCATGGCCACGGTGCGGGAAGGGGTGATGAAAAAGCTTGAGCTGCAGGGGGATCCCCAGGCGGAAGTGATAGATGTGCCCAGCAATATAAGGGAGGAGGATGTCCTGACCCAAGTGCTGGCGCTGGAGAAGATAGAAAAGTCTGTGGATCTTAAAGCTGCCAAAATAATTGTCTCCGCTGGCATGGGGGCTTCCAGCCCGGAATCCTTAGAGCTGGTCAAGGAACTGGCGCAGGTCCTGGGTGGGGCTGTGGCCGCCTCCAGGCCTGTGGTGGACGGGGGATATCTGGGCAAGGAGCACCAGGTGGGCCAGACCGGGACCACAGTGCGGCCCAACCTGTATATAGCCTGTGGAATCTCCGGACAGATCCAGCACAGGGCAGGCATTACTGAGGCGCACAGAATCATCGCCATCAATAAGGATCCCCAGGCCCCGATCTTTGAATGTGCCCATTATGCCATTGTAGGCGATGTGAACGAGGTCCTGCCCAAGATGATCAAGGCCTATAAAGAGGTTTGAATCTGCAAAGGAGGCAAATTTGACAAACTATTACCTGGACAACAGGGATATCCTCTTCCATTTACGCAATATGGACCTCTCCAGGGTGGTTTCCCTGAAGGAAGAGGATTTCGCGGAAAAGGATGAGTTCGCGCACGCCCCCCAGGACCTGGAGGACGCCCTGGATAATTACAACCGGGTGCTGGAGATTGTGGGCGATATTGCCGGGGAGTATATCGCACCCAGGGCCAGGGAGGTGGACAGGCAGGGTGCCAGGCTGGAAAACGGGGAGGTGTATTACGCCCCAGGCACCAGGCAGGCCTTGGATCGCTTGGCCCAGGCAGACCTAATGGGTTTTACCCTGCCCAGACGCTTTGGCGGGATCAATATGCCCAAGACAGTCTACTCCATGGCCACCGAGATTATTTCCAGGGCTGATGCGGCCTTGATGAATCTGTTTGGACTGCAGGAGATAGCAGATACCATCAACAAGTTCGGCTCAGAGGAGCAAAAAAAGAAGTATCTGCCCAGGTTTGCTGCAGGGGATACCAGTGGGGCTATGGCCTTGACCGAACCGGATGCAGGCTCGGATCTGCAGTCCATCATGCTGCGCGCATCAAAAGCTGATGATGGGCATTGGTACCTAAATGGGGTCAAGAGGTTTATCACTAATGGGTGCGCAGATGTGAGCCTGGTCCTGGCCAGGTCAGAATCAGGATCCACAGGTGGCAGGGGACTCTCCCTTTTCCTGTACGAGCGCGATGCTAACCTGAAGATCAGGAGGATAGAGGAGAAGCTGGGCATCCACGGCTCCCCCACTTGCGAGCTGCAGTTTAATAATGCCCGGGCAGAGCTTTTGGGCAGGCGCAAAATGGGTCTAGTGCGCTATACCCTGTCCCTGATGAACGGAGCCAGGCTGGGGGTGGCAGCCCAAGCCCTGGGCATTGCAGAGGCAGCTTACAGGGAAGCGGATAGCTACGCCAGGCACAGGCAACAGTTTAAGCGCCCCATTCATGACTTTGCAGCAGTCTATGAGATGCTGACCCTGATGCGGGTCAGAACAGAGGCTGCCAGAACCCTGCTCTACGAAACCTCCAGGATTGTGGATGTGGCAGAGGGCTTGGAGGCCAGGCTGGAGCAACATCCGGAGAAAAAAAATGAATATAAGGAGGAGTTGCGGCGGTATACAAAATACGCCTCTTTGTTCACTCCCCTGATCAAGATCTACGCCACTGAACTGGCCAACCAGGTCTGCTACCAGGCCCTGCAGGTGCACGGAGGTGCAGGATACACCAGGGAGTTCGATGTGGAGCGCCTGTACCGGGACGCGCGTATTACCAATATCTATGAGGGCACCACTCAGCTGCAGGTGGTGGCAGCCATAGGAGGGGTGGTGACCGGCGAGATCTTCTCCAGGCTAAATGACTACGAGACAGAAAACGACTTTGCGCAGGTACAACAGGAGCTGGAGCAGGCCAGACAGCTAAGGTCCCATCTGGAGTCAGCAGTGGCCAAGGTCAAGGAGAAGAAGGATCCCGCCTTCCAGGAATTCCATGCCGCCCGCCTGGTGGATATGGCCTTAGAGACAGTGCTGGGCTATTTGCTTTGCATTGACGCCTTGCACTCAGATAGGAAGAAGAGCATAGCCCGCATATTCCTCTCCAGGGCCAAGCCCAGGGTTCAAAAAAGTTTGAGCTATATCCTGGAGGATGATTTTCAGATCCAGATAAACAAGGACTTGGTTCTGGATACTGCAGAATAGGGTTCAGTCTCGCTCCGGGTCCTTACTTAATTTCAGCTATAAAAACAAAACATTACTCAATAGAGTGTTGACTGTAGAGTAAGGAATATCCAAAAAAAAGGCCGGGCTTAAGCGCCCGGCCTTTTTTTCTGCAGCTGGTCCTTATCTGCAGGTGTTGCTTCAGGTCCCTACAGGGGGGGTAAATAAACAGCAGCTAGACGTTCTTGCGCCTTTTCCAGAGCTGCATCTCCTGCATCTTTTTGCGTCTTTCCCTGGCCAGGGATTTGGCAATCAAAGCAGTACCTTTTTTGTAGCCCCACTTTTCTTTGTATTCCGCTGGAGTGAGTCCATGGGTGGACAAGTGCCTTTTGGTCAGCACCTTAAAAGTCTTGCCGCATTCCAGACAGATAACTGATTTTTCCCGGATGGCCTTTTTGGGATCGACTGGTGGCTCCTGTTGCTTTTGCTCGGATTTGTCTTCTTCACTGCGTTCCTCGAGCAGCTCCTTAAGCTGCTGGGAAAGCCTTTGCACCATGGAGGTGATCTCTTCCTCGCTCATGTTGCGCACACTGGCCTGGGCTTTAACAATGTCCAATGCTTCCTGCACATAAGATTCCATGACATATCTCCTTTAGTTTGAAATTGATGACACCAGAAATAAATACTGTGAAACATCTGTTCGTTACTTTAATATAAAAATTGAAATTGTCAAACAGGTGTAGCAGAGCCAAACAATATTTTTTTTCTGGAGGCAATAATCTAGAGTGTAGAAGCATCTTTAGTAGCTTTTCAAATTCCCTCTGGCATTGCATGCTGCTATTGTGAGGGGTTACCTCCTTTCTGGATTGCAGACGGGAGGAGATCCCTCACAATGTCTTGCCAAGCTAGGAAACAAAGGCTTTTTTGCAGATTTGCAGACAGGAGTAACCCCAACTATCCAGAGCGTAATGAGGCCCTAGCAGGACTCAGGGGGTTAACGCGCTGGAAGGAGCCTGAGCACTGCTTCGGAGCATTTTGCATCTGCCTGGGACTGGAAAGGCAAGGAAGTAATAGTATCGGATCTACAGGACCAGGCGGCTGATGTAAGGCTGGGCATCTTCTGCTGGACCAGAGGCAGGGTGTATGCTACTTAAGGCCCTGCTGAAGTCTGGAGCTCACTGGCAAGGGATATTTGGGGCATAACTGTCCAACTGACAAGGAGCAACTATAAAGGGAAAGAAAGGGGCAGGGCAAATGTAAGTGGCGCGCCAGGGAGGATTCGAACCCCCGACCTACGGCTTAGAAGGCCGTTGCTCTATCCTCCTGAGCTACTGGCGCGCATGCCATTCTTATATAGATCCTAGCCTTTGCGGTCAAGGGAGCTTTGTACAATAGAGCTATCTAGCCGGCTTGGGCAGGAAAAACAATCTATTTGCAACCTGGGATTATTGGAGCAGATTACTGGGTTGATAGCTGGAACTAAGGAGGGCTTGTGAGCGCGCATCTGTATCAGCTTTTACCTGCAGTGGACCGGGTCCTGGAAGGTCTGGGCAAGGAGAGGGATCTGGACCAGCTGCCCAGGAGCATGCTCAAGGAATTGGTGAACCAGTATCTGGAGCTTAGCAGGCAAAGGATAAAATCCGGCCGCATCCAGGTTCCAGAAGAGCTGGCCTGGGAGGCTATTTGGCCCGAGCTTCTGCAATTTGTGCGTAAAGGCTCCAGGCCCAGATTCAGACGGGTGCTTAACGCCACTGGAGTGGTTGTGCATACCAATCTGGGCCGCTCCCTTTTAGCAGATAATGCCCTGGATATGGTGGGCTTGGTCTGCAGCAGCTACAACAATCTGGAGTTTTCCCTGCAAAGCGGGGAAAGGGGCAGCAGGTATGAACTGGTGCAGGACCTGATCTGTGAGCTTACCGGAGCAGAGGCTGCCCTGGTGGTGAACAATAACGCTGCGGCAGTGCTTTTGACTCTGGATACCCTGGCCAAGGAAAGGGAAGTGATTGTTTCCAGGGGACAGCTGGTGGAAATTGGGGGCTCCTTTCGGATTCCAGAGGTCATGGCCAAGAGTGGGGCTTTGCTGCATGAGGTAGGGGCTACCAACCGCACCCATCTTAAAGATTATGAGCAGGCCATAAACCAGAATACAGCAGCATTGCTCAGAGTGCACACCTCTAATTTTCGCATCGTAGGGTTTCAAAAGGAGGTGGGCCTGGGAGAGATGGTAGACTTGGGCAACAGGTATGGTTTACCTGTGCTGGAGGATTTGGGCAGCGGTAATTTTTACAGGTTTCCCTCCTGGACCGGGCTGGACGAACCCTTGGTGGGGGATGTGCTTAAAAAAGGGGCAGCAGTGGTGACCTTCAGCGGGGACAAGCTTTTGGGCGGGCCCCAAGCTGGTTTGATCCTGGGCAGCAAGGATTATGTGCAGCGCATTCAGAAAAATCCTTTGAACCGGGCTTTGCGGATAGACAAAATGACCCTGGCAGCCCTGGAGGCCACCTTGCGCCTGTACAAGGATCCAGAGCTGGCTGCCAGGAAGATTCCCACTTTACGCATGGTCCTGCAGGAGGAGAAGGCCCTCTCCAGCCAGGCTAGGCGCCTGGCTGGCAGATTGAAAAAAGAATTGGGGCAGTATTTTGAAGTGGGCACAGTACAAGGCTTTTCCAGGGTGGGGGGTGGAGCTAGTCCTGAGCTTAATCTGCCCACCAGGCTGGTCACATTGCAGCCCCAAGCCGGCCTGGACCTGGAAGCCTTCAGGCAGGCCCTGCTGGATACTGATCCTCCATTATTGGGCCGGGTGGAGCAGGACAGATTCTGTCTGGATCCCAGGACGCTTTTGCCCCAGGACAGGCAGGATGTATCCAGGGTGTTGTTTCAGGCGGCAAAAGCCTGTGCAGGTTGATTAGGCCGGCAGGATTTGATCTGGAAAACAGGGGACCTTCAAGGTCCTAAATCAGTTTCCAGGCTGCAGTTTGGGCTGGCTACTGAGCAAATCCACTACAAGGTCATTACAGGGTTGACTTTCACCATGCAAGGGTCAAAAAAGGATCACCAATTTACAAACAAACCACTGCAAAGGGGCAAGTAGGGTATGAGCGAGGATCTTTTGTTCGAGCCCAAAAATTGTTGGCGGAAGTATTCCGGGATGGAAGATCAGGAGAGGATGCAGCAGCTGGCAGAGGAGTATCTGGATTTTTTAAGCAGCTGCAAGACAGAGCGGGAGACAGTGCACTGGGTGCAGGAAAAGGCCCTGCAGGCCGGATTTGGCCCGGAACTGGATTCAGGGGCTGGTTTTAGATTGGTCAAGGATAAGGGCATATTTTTGGCTAGGCAGGGCAAAAGGCCCATGCGGGAAGGCCTGCGTATAATCGGGGCCCATGCTGATACCCCCAGGCTGGATTTCAAACAAAGGCCCTTGTTTGAAACCTGTGATCTGGCCCTGGCCAAGACCCATTACTACGGAGGGATTCGTAAGCACCAGTGGCTTTCCAGACCATTGGCACTGCACGGAGTAGTGGTGCGCACAGACGGCACCAGGATCAAAGTCTGCATTGGAGAACAAGAGCAGGACCCTGTGTTTGTTATAGCTGACTTGCTTCCCCATCTTGCGGCCAAGCAAAATGAAAAGAAGTTGGCAGAGGCCTTTGAAGGGGAAAAGCTGAGCCTGCTCCTGGGCAGTCAGCCAGGTGTCATGGAGCAGGAATCTGAAGGGGAGGAGAATAAAGGCCAGGGCAAGGAGCAGGTCAAGAAACGGATCCTGGGGCTACTGCAGGAAAAGTATGGCCTGGTGGAGGAGGACTTGTTCAGTGCAGAGCTGCAGGCTGTGCCTGCTGGTCCGGCCAGGTTTTCTGGTCTGGATGCCTCCCTGCTGGGAGGCTATGGCCAGGACGACCGTATCTGTGTATTCACTGCCTTGCAGGCCCTGCTCCAGGAAAAGCAGCCAGAGTACACCCAGGTGGTGGTTTTTTGGGACAAGGAGGAGATCGGCTCTGAAGGGGCTACCAGCGCCAGATCCCTTTTTTTCGAGCATTGCCTGCAGGATCTGGCTGAAGCCTTGGAGCCAGAGAGCAACCTGAGGCAGATTCTGGCCGCAGGCAAGGCTTTGTCCGCGGATGTGCACGGGGGATTGGATCCGGATTATCAGGATCTGCATGATGCGCAGAACGCCTCCAAGCTGGGTTTTGGTCCTGTGCTCTGCAAGTTCACGGGTCATCGGGGCAAGCTTGGGGCAAACGATGCCAGTGCTGAATATGTGGCCTGGCTAAGAGGTCTTTTGAACCAGGCAGGTATCCCCTGGCAGATGGCAGAGCTGGGCAAGGTGGATGCAGGCGGCGGGGGTACTGTGGCCAAATTTCTGGCTGTATACGGCCTGGATATAATTGATTTTGGCCCCAGCATCCTGGGCATGCACAGTCCATTCGAGATCAGCAGCAAAGTGGATCTTTACGCTACCTATCTGGCCTTCAGGGAGTTTTTGCAAGGTGCAGGAAGAGGTCCTGAATAGTCAGCCCAAGCTACTGCAGCTGGAGCCGCGGGGAATAGATTGCCAAGGCTCCTGGCTGTTCTGGCTCCAGGAGCCTGGAGTACCATTGCTTCGCAGTTTGCAGGAATTGGGTCAGCTGGAGCCTATCCTGGTCAGACGCAGTGGACAGGCCTGGGAGTTGGTCAGCGGCTACAAAAGGTGCAAGGCCCTGCAGCAGCTGGGAAGCTGGGTGTGGGCCAGAGAAATACAAGGCCAAGAGATCCAAATGGGCCTGGTGCGGCTGCAGTCCAATTTGGGCCCTGCTCTAAGCCCGGAGGGGCTGATTATTGCCTGCAGATATTTTCAGGCCAGGATGCAGGAAAAGGAGCTGCAAAGCTTTCTGCAGCATTGGATAAAGCCGTTATTGGCTGGAAAGCAGTGGCCCCTGGTCTTATCCTGGCTAGTGCTGCCCTTGGATTACGACCAAGCCCTGCAGGAAGCAAGGCTGCCTTTGGAGATTGCTCCTAGATTGCAGAGGCTGGATCCTGCAGCATTGAAAGGGTTGCTGCCTATTTTCCTGTCCCTGACCTGGTCAGGGAACCAGGCGCGCAATCTGTTGGACTGGCTTCTGGAAGCGGCAGAAATGCAGGGCACGTCTCCAGGGCTAATGCTTGAGGATCTGAACCTGTCCGGGATTTTGCAAGAGGATCTCTCCCCCAAGGACGCCAAGGAGAGGATCCTGGACAGGATCAAGGACAGGCGATTCCCCTGGCTGCAGACATTGGATTCTGAGTTCAAGGAGCTTTGCAGGCAGCTCCAGGCCAGACACTGGAGGATTCAGCCGGAAAGGAATTTTGAGACCGATGCCTTGTATCTGCAGGCCAGGATCCAAAGCGCCAGGGAACTTTGGCCTGCAGTGCAGGAGCTGCAGGAGGTCCTGGGCCAGGAGGCCTGGACCAGGCTAAAGAGATGGCAAGCAGAGCGTTTCTACCCCAAATAGACAGGGTATATGTGGACTCCAGTGTCCAGGACAGCTCCCTGGCTAGACGGATCAGGTCCGCACTGCCTGGGGCGCTTTGGATAGTGCTGGAACCAGGCCAGGAACCAGACAGGGATATCCCGGGCAGCCTGTACCTCAAGTTTTATCAGGGCAGATTCCTGCGGCCTTGTCCAGGCACTTCCAGCTATCGCTGCTGCGGCTACCGCATACTGCATATCGGAGAGAACTGCCCTTTGGATTGCACCTATTGCATTCTGCAGGGCTATTTCCAGGACAGCCTGCTCAAGGTCTGGGCCAACCAGGAGGACCTTTATGCAGAGCTGCAAAGGGCTCTGAGTCAATATCCAGGCCGAAGGTTCAGGCTGGGCACCGGGGAGTTCACTGACTCCCTGGCCCTGGAGGGCATAACCAGGTATACCCGGGATCTGTTGCATTTTCTGCAGGATGAGCCCAGGGTTTGCCTGGAGCTGAAGAGCAAGATCGTGGATCTGTCCTGGATGCAGGCAGTAAAACGCCCGGAGCGGGTCCTGCCTGCCTGGTCCTTGAATTCGCCCAGGATCCAGAAGGAGCAGGAGCCAGATAGCGCCAGCCTGGAGCAGAGACTGCAGGCGGCTGCTGAGTGCGTTGCCTGCGGCTTCAGGGTCTGCCTGCATTTTGATCCCTTGATCCTGTATCCAGGCTGGGAAGAGGGCTACAAACAAAGCGTGCAGATGATCTTCGACTATTTAAGGCCCAGGGACATAGCCTACTTGAGCCTGGGGTCCTTGCGCTGCATGCCTGGTTTAAGGCAGCAGATCCAGTCCCAAAGGCCGGAGAGCTCCAGCTTTCTTTTTAATGCGGAGTATGTCAAAGGGCTGGATGGCAAGCTGCGCCTGGTCAGACCGCAAAGGGTGGGGCAGTTCAAATACATGGTGGATCTGCTCCGGGCCGGGGGCTTAAAAGATCAGATCTATTTGTGCATGGAGTCAGACCAGGTCTGGCAGGCTGCCCTGGGCTACAGGCCCAGGGATCTGGGCGGGCTGGAGAGACATCTGCTGGATTTGGCCTTCCAGTTTTGAGTCAGCCCTGGCCCTGCAGGATCCTCTTGGCGCAGCTGGATTTGATATAGCACTGTTCGCAGTCCCCGGAAAAAGGCACCTTGGTCAGAAGTCCAAAGCGCACATTCAGGCCGCCGCTGTTGTGGAATTCCAGGCCCAGCTTCTGCAGGGAACGCTTAAGGACCTTGTCAGGTTCAGGTACAGGGGCGCAATCAGAATAGCTCGCCTCAGGCAGGGTTTCCAGCAGGGCAGCCATGAGCAGGGCCTGGGCCAATCCTTGCAGCTCCTGGGCCTTCTCCGGATCTTGCTCTTCTATCCTGGAAATACGTTCCTCGAATTCCTGACCTAGATAAAGGACCAGATAGCCTTTCTTCTCTCCCAGCTGGTAGGCGTGCAGATACTTATAGATTTCCTGCCAGAGCTTTTCCAGCTCCCTGGCCTTGTCTGTCTGGATGCGCTTTCGTCCGGAGAGCAGCATGAAGGCTTCCAGATCAAAAAAAGGCGTGATTTTAAGTTCCTGCAAAGGCAGGGATTTCATTTTTTTCTCCTAGTCAGAGCCTTGGTTTTTTTCTCTAAGGTCATTAAGGCCTTAAGTCCTGCCCAGCATCTCTCTTAGCCAATCAGGCACTGCTACAGGCCTGCCCTGGGTATTGACACAGGCGTGTTCTGTGTATCCCTTGCTCATCAGCCTGCCCTGTTCAGAATGGTTGTAGACCAGGTAGAAAAAGGTCAAGCTGGCCCGGCTCCATTTGCCGATTGCAGTAAAGATCCCGATCTGCTGATCGAATCTGGCAGGGGAGCGGTAGCGACAGTAGGCCTCCCGCACCGGCAGCATCAAGCCTTGGTTTTCTATTTCCGAGTAGCTAAGGCCTTGTTTGCGTAGAAAATCGCTTCTGGCCTGCTCAAACCAGTGCAGGTAGTTGCCGTAGTAGGCCACTGCCATGGCGTCTGTTTCCCCATAGGAAACCATATGTTTCCATTCGCTGCAGGGCTGGGGGAAGTCCTGCTCGTCTATCTGCAGCATTAGACCTCCAGATCAGCCAGGACCCAGCGCAAAAGCTCAGGCCCTTTTTCAATAAAAAGTCCGGTTTGCTCTGCTGTTTTCTCGGAAAACTCCTCAGAGCCGTTGTGTGCAGGCTTTAAGGGGTTGTAAAACAGAAAAGGCACAGGATCCGGGCTGTGGGTGCGTAAAGATATTGGGGTCAAGTGATCGCAGGCCACCATGCAGGCTATACTCTGCCTTTCCAGCTCTGGAAGCAAATGGCCTAGTATCTCCTGATCAAAGCGCTGTATGGCCTGGATCTTGTCCTGAATGCTTCCTGCGTGGGAGCACTCGTCAGGCCCTTCCAAGTGCAGATAGACAAAGCCGCCTTTCTGCAGGAAGTCCATGGCTGCCTGGGCCTTGCCCTGGTAATTGGTCTGCAGCAGTCCAGTGGCACCGGGCACTTCCAGGACCTGCAGACCGCAGGCCCGGGCCAGGCCTTTGATCAGGTCCACCGCGGATATGGCTGCACCTTGGAATTGAAAGTGCTCCTGGAAGTTAGGCAGCTGCAAAGCACCGCCTTGCCCCCATGGCCAGAGGGCGTTGGCCTGGCTTTGATTCCAGGGCTGGGCCAGGATACGGGCGGATTCCTGCAGAAAAGCCCAAAGCATCTGGCTTTGGGCATAGGCTTGTAGATCTGGCTGCAGGCCCTGGTTCAGGATGTCGTGGGGGGGATTGATCTGCAGCTCTGACTCTGTAGAGTGCAGGCCATTTCTCTGCACCAGGAGGTGCCTGTATTGCTGGCCGCAGACCAGCTCCAGATCATTGGTTTGCATCTCTGTGCGCAGCCTGTGCAGGATTTCTTGGGCATCCTCGGTCTGGATATGTCCGGCGCAGTAGTCCAGCATCCTGCCTTGTGCAGAGAACTCGGAGACAGTACACAGGTTGAGCCTGAAGACCAGATCCTGGGGGGTAAGCTGCAAGCCCTGGGCTGCGGCCTCGATGGGTCCACGGCCAGTGTGGTATTGCAATGGATCAAAGCCCAACAGGGCCATGTTGGCAATATCAGATCCAGGCGGGCTGCCCTCAGGAATGGTCTGGCACAGGCCCTGCACAGAGCTGGGGGCCAGATAGTCCAGGTTAGGGGTTTGTGCTGCCTGTAGCGGTGTCCTGCCCTCAAGCTCCTGCAGAGGATAATCCCCCATGCCGTCAGCGATCAGGAAAATCAGTTTTTGGCGCATGATTCTGAAGTGGGTTAAAGGATGCGGAAGTGGGCCACCGGGGCCTTGATAAAGTCCAGCTTTTCAATTTCCTGCAGGGCTGCCAGAACATCCTGCATCTGGGCACTGTGGGTAAGGAAGACCACAGGCACGAACTGACCGTTGGCTTCCTGCTTTTGCACCACCTGGGCGATGCTGATGTTCCTCTCCCCCATGATGCCGGAGAGTATGGACAAAACTCCCGGTCTATCCTGGACAGTGAACCTGAAGTAGTGCTTGCATACTGTGAGCCTGTGCTCCAGGATCGCGGCCTTGGGCAGACTGGAATCCAGAAAGCCTGTATTGTTGTAGTAAGCAGTCCTGTTGACCAGGGTCATGATGTCCGCCAGCACAGCGCTGCCTGTGGGCAGATCCCCTGCACCCTGGCCATAGAGCATGATGGGGCCTACTGCGTTGCCCTCTAGCAGGATGGCATTGAAGGGCCCTTCCACCTTGGCCAGCATGTGCTCTGCAGGCACCAGAGCAGGAAAGACACCTGCCTGGAGCTGGCCGGATTTTTCCTTGACCTGGGCTATGAGCTTGATGCGGTAGCCGAACTCCCAGGCCCTGGTGATGTCAAAGGGCTGGATATCCCTGATACCCTGCACAGGGAGCTCCTGCAAGGGGTAATCCTGGCCGTAAGCGATGCGCACCAGTACGGTCAGCTTGTGCGCTGCGTCCAGTCCATCCACATCCAGACTGGGGTCAGCCTCTGCATACCCCTTTTCCTGGGCCTGGGCCAGGGCCTGGGAGAAGCTGATACTCTTTTGGGTCATCTCCGAGAGGATGTAATTGGCTGTGCCGTTCAAGATAGAGGTCAGGGACTTGATCCTGTTGCCAGCCAGGCTCTCCTTCAAGGTCTGCACAATGGGGATCCCTCCGGCCACACTGGCCTCGTAGTAGAGTCCCAGGTTGTTTTTTGCAGCCAATGCAAAGAGCTCAGGACCTTTTTCCGCAAGCAGGGCCTTGTTCGCGGTGACCACGGATTTTCCGGACTGCAGTGAGCCCTTGATGAGTTCATATGCAGTGTCCAGGCCGCCTATGAGCTCCACAATAAGGTCCAGATCCTGGTCCTGGACAAGATCTTCATATTTGGAAGTGATCCTGGTCCCAGGGCCAGGGATGGAGGTGCGGACCTTCTCTAGATCCCTGACTAGGATGCTGGAGATTTCCAGCTCCTTGCCCATGCGCTTGTATATCCAGTCCTTGTTATGTTCCAGGATCTGGGCCAGGCCTGTGCCTACAGTGCCGAACCCGGCCAGGCCGATGCGGATCTTTTGCTTCTGCATTTTCTGCTCCGATTGCGGGGGATTAGGTCATCATTTTTTTTAGGCCCCTGATGGCCTGGTTGGTTCGGTGCCGGTTCTCCACCAAGGCAAATCTCACGTGGTCGTCTCCGTAATGCCCAAATCCCAAGCCAGGGGATAGGGCCACCTGGGCCTCGCGCAGGGCAAGCTTGGAGAACTCCACAGAACCCATTTCTCTGTACTGTTCCGGGATCTTGGCCCAGACGAACATTGTGGCCCAGGGAGGCTCAATCTCCCAGCCGATACGGTTCAAACCGTTTATTAGGCAATCCCTGCGGCTCTTATACTCCTGCACTATTTCCTGCACACAGTCCTGGGGCCCGTTCAGAGCCACAATAGAGGCTATCTGCACTGGCTGGAAGATGCCGTAGTCCAGATAGCTCTTGATCCTGGTCAAAGCGTGGACAATATCCGGATTGCCGCAGCAAAATCCCACCCGCCAGCCAGCCATGGAATAGCTCTTGGACATGGAGAAGAACTCCACAGCCACATCCTTGGCTCCTTTGGCCTGCAGCAGGCTAGGGGGGGTGTAGCCGTCAAAGGCCAGATCCGCATACGCCAGGTCGTGGATGACAAAGATGTTATGCTCCTTGGCAAAATCCACGACCTTTTGGAAAAAATCCTGGTCCACAACTGCGGTGGTGGGATTGTGCGGAAAGGAGATAATCAAGAGCTTGGGCATGGGCCAGGTCTGCTTGGTAGCCATAAGCAGATCCTGGAAAAAGTCCCGGTCCTTGTCTATGGGGATCCGCCTGACATCCGCCCCTGCGATTATCGCGCTATAGGTGTGAATAGGGTAGGTGGGATCCGGAGCAAAGACCACATCCCCTGGGCTGAGCATGGCCAGGGCCAGATGGGAAAGCCCCTCCTTGGCACCAATGGTAACCACGGCTTCGCTCTCTGGATCCAGCTCCACATCATATCTGCGGGCGTACCAATTGCATATGGCCCTGCGCAGGTTGGGGATGCCCTTGGAGGCTGAATACCTGTGATTTACAGCCTTGGGGGCGGCCTCTATCAGCTTGTCCACAATATGCTTGGGGGTAGGCAGGTCAGGATTGCCCATGCCCAAGTCCACTATGTCCGCGCCCTCGCGTCTTAGCTGCATTTTCAAGTCATTGACCACAGCAAAGACATAAGGTGGCAATCGTTGCATACGGGGAAACATATCCATATGTCCAGCTCCTGATACAGGCTTGCCTTAGTGATCCGACAGTATTTAGTCTGGAATAAGGGTCATATTTATCCGCCAAGGGGGCAATATGTCAAAGGGGAAATTATCCTGAGAGCCAAGTCTGAGGGGGAAAATCCAGTTGACAAATTTCAGGCGCATCTTACAGAATATATTGTTGGTCACGGATTTGTATAGGCCAGCAGTCTGAATAGAATAAGCAAATGATATTAAGGAGAATAAAATGCACCGAAGTCCAGATAATCCTTGGCTGGAGATCCAGGGCATGAAGCAGAGGATGGACAAGCTCATGGATGAGGTCCGGGAAAGGTTCGATCTGGAAAGGGAGACCAGAGAGAAAATGGCCCTGTGGCAGCCTGTAACTGATGCCTATGAAACAGATGCGGAATACATCATCCAGATGGAGCTGCCTGGCTTGAGCAGAGAGGAGATCTCCCTGGAAGCCAAAAGCAATGAACTATGGGTCTGTGGAGAAAGAAGGATGATCAAAGATGCTACAGGCAGCAACTACCACATTCTGGAAAGGTCTTACGGACCATTTGCCAGGAAGTTCAAGCTCCCTGCGGAAGTGGATCAGAACCGGGTCCAGGCTTCTTTTGTGAATGGGCTGTTGACCATCAGCATGCCCAAGGTTTCTAAAAAGCCCAAGTATCAAAAGATTGAAGTGACTAATGAGTGATAGCTGTCAGTTTGAGCTAGTAGGTCTTAGGCAGCAGTGATTTAGCAATCAGTAAGCAAAAAATAGGAACGATTAAGGAGAGGAGATGACCAATCAACTAAAGACTGGGATACTTCTGGGGCTGCTGACAGCCCTGATCCTGCTCTTCGGCAATCTTCTGGGCGGACAGGGCGGACTTATGTTGGCCTTTGTCCTGGCCATAGCCATGAATTTGGGCAGCTACTGGTATTCGGACAGGATCGTGCTCTCCATGTACAAGGCCCAGGAGGTGTCCGCAAACCAGGCGCCGGAGCTGCACGGCATCGTCCAAGAGTTGGCTGCCAAGGCTGGATTGCCCAAGCCCAGGGTGTTTATCATGCCTGGAGACGCACCCAACGCCTTTGCCACAGGCAGGAACCCGGACCATGGAGTGGTGGCTGTAACCCAGGGGCTGCTCAAGCTTTTGAGCCCGGAAGAGATCAAAGGAGTCTTAGCCCACGAGATGGGCCACATCAAGAACCGGGACATCCTGATCCAGACTGTGGCAGCCACCTTGGCTGGAGTGATCATGTTTGTTTCCAGCATGGTCAAATGGGCTGCCATATTCGGTATGGGCGGAGACGAGGAAGGCGGCAATCCCCTGCTGGCTATTGTCCTGGCTATTGTCGCACCTATTGCTGCCATGCTGATCCAGATGGCCATCTCCAGGTCCAGGGAGTACCTGGCGGATCAAAGCGGGGCGGAGCTGGCAGGCAACCCCAGGTATTTGGCCCGGGCCTTGGAGAAGCTGGAGGCCTACAGTAAGAAGGCCCCTGCCCAGCAGGCGAGTCCAGCCACAGCGCATATGTTCATTGTGAATCCCTTAAGTGGAAGCAGTATGGCCAGCCTTTTCAGTACTCACCCTCCGATCCAGGAAAGGATCAAACGCCTGCAGAGCATGGGTGTTTAATCTCCTTCCAGCAGGCCAGGCCCCCCCTTTGAGGAAGCCCTGGCCTGCACAGCTGCAGTCCATTACTAGAAATATTACCCCCCTCCTGCAGGCAGACCAGGAGCAGTCTGGAGGCGCCCGTGCCGGACCTGGAGCAGCCCGCAAAGCAGAGGTTTTTGTTATTTTTTTCACTTGACAGATTTAACTGCTTAAGTATAAAAGTTCAGGAATTCAGCCTGCACTTGTATTCCTGGCCTGGCTTCAGGCTATTATTTTTATTGAGCTTTATCTGCTCCAGCTCAAAGTTTTTCTGGGGATAGTTCCAGTCATTAAAAGTGAGACCCCAAAAAACATTTGCTTCGTTTAAGAGTCATATCGTGTTACAGGCCGCTTGACTCAGCCTGCACAAGATCCAGGCTAATCTTCCTGGCAAATTCACAATAAAGAGGCCCAATTTTGGCTGCCAAGACAACTGAGAATCTGAACCTGTTGCTGCAGACGTACAAAGCTGATCTGCTCAGCTCCTGGTTTGAAGCAGTGGCAGGGACCTACCCCCAAGAGACCTCCAGATTCCTGGCCATGCAAAAGGACCAGTTTGCCAACCCGGTGGGGACCACTGTATCCAGAGAGCTGGAGAATATTTTCCAGGAATTACTTCTACAGGAATCAACTCCAGAGCTGCAGAGCTACCTGGATGCCATTTTGCGAGTCCGCGCAGTGCAAGGCTTCCCCCCTTCCAGGGCGGTGGGCTTTGTTAGCGAGTTAAAAAGAATTGTGCGAGAGAGGCTAAGTTCAGAGGTTGAATCCCAGGGTCTACAGCAAGAGCTGCTACTGTTCGAGGATAGGATTGACCAATTGGCTCTGCTGGCCTTTGATATCTATATGCAGTGCCGGGAGAAAATCTGGGAGCTAAAGGCCAAAGAGGCCCAGAGCAGGACCAGGAACCTCTTGCGCAAAAGGGCGAATGTGGACTGGTCCTCCCAGGAGGAACCTTCTTAGGCAGTTGGCTGAATCAACCTGGAAGCACAGGAAAAGAGGAAGCGAGGTGAGGCAGTATGAACGCTCTTTATTCACTGGTTATCGTTCTAGCCTTGATAGTGGTCCCATTGCTGGGAGCAGGGACTGCTGGCTGGCATGCCCTGTTCGGGGTAGTGATACCTTATCTGGCTATAATAGCCTTTGTCGCGGGATTTATTTACCGCGTCCTGGATTGGGGGCGCTCTGCTGTGCCATTCCGGATTACCACCACTGCAGGGCAGCAGTATAGCCACTCCTGGATTAAGCCAGCCAAGCTGGACAATCCATACTCTACTGCTGGGGTGGTAGGTAGAATGCTACTGGAGGTTCTCTTGTTCCGCTCCCTGTTTCGCAACACTAGGATGCAGCTGCACCAGGGCCCCAAGCTCAGTTACGGCTCCACCAAGTGGCTCTGGCTAGGGGCCATTGCCTTCCATGCCACATTTTTTCTTATCCTGCTCAGGCATATGCGCTACTTTACAGAGCCTGTACCCGGGTTATTCACCTGGCTGGACTTTCTGGACGGCATCCTGCAGGTGGGGGCGCCTGCGCTCTATGTGAGCAACATCATCATTCTCTTGGCCCTGCTGTTTTTACTCCTGCGCAGGGTTGTGGAAGCCAATCTACGCTATATTTCCCTCCCAGCAGATTATTTTCCTCTTTTCCTGCTCCTGGGCATAGTTATCTCCGGCATGATCATGCGCTATTTCGCGCATACAGACATCATCAATGTCAAGGTCCTGGCTATGGGATTGGTTACTTTTAGTCCGCAAGTCCCAGCTAATATTGGGGTCACATTCTATGTGCATCTCTTCCTGGTATGTGTGCTTTTGGTCTACTTCCCCTGGAGCAAGCTCATGCATTTGGCAGGGGTTTTCCTGAGTCCCACTAGGAACCTGGCCAACAACAGCAGGATGCAGCGGCACATCAATCCCTGGAACTATCCGGTCAAGACCCATCCCTATGAGGAATGGGAAGATGAGTATCGCGAGCGTATGAAAGAAGCAGGACTTCCTGTGGAAAAGGAGTAAGATATGTCAAAGCTACCCACACCTGAACAGCTGGCTGCCTCTATTGACCATAGTCCACCGGCCAAGTCCTGGATGGATATTCCGCCCAATTTCAGGCCGGGCACCTGGAGCTATCCAGCGCACCCTAAAAATTTGAAGATCCTGGATTTTCCCAATCCCAGGGAATGGTCTCCTACTGATGAGGATTGGCAGCTGCCAGAGAACTGGCAGGAGATTATCTACGAGGGCTTCAGGGAACGTCTGCACAAGTACCGCTCCCTAAAGGTGTTCATGGATATCTGCGTGCGCTGCGGGGCCTGCGCTGATAAGTGTCATTACTTTATAGGCTCAGGTGACCCCAAAAACATGCCTGTGCTAAGGGCAGAGCTTCTGCGCTCAGTATACCGCAAGGACTTTACCACTGCCGGCAAGATCCTGGGCAAGATCTCAGGCTCCAGAGGACTAACCGAAAATGTGATCAAAGAGTGGTTCCTTTATTTTTACCAGTGCTCTGAGTGCAGGCGGTGCTCTTTGTTTTGCCCCTACGGCATAGACACTGCAGAAGTGACCATGATGGCTAGGGAGCTTTTGAACCTGGTGGGGCTGAATATTAACTGGGTTATGGAGCCGGTGGCAAATTGCTTCAAGGTGGGCAATCACCTGGGTATCCCGCCGCATACCTTCAAGGACATAGTAGACTTCATGTGCGAGGATATTGAGGAGGTTACCGGAATCTCCATTGAACCTCCCATCAACAAAAAGGGTGCGGAGATCCTGTTCGTTACCCCTTCCGGGGACTATTTCGCAGATCCAGGCACCTATACCTTCATGGGCTATTTGATGCTCTTCCATGAACTGGGCCTGGATTACACCATGAGCGCTTATGCCTCAGAGGGCGGCAATTTTGGACTATTCACCTCTGCAGAGGCCATGAAGCGCCTCAACGCTAAGATCTATGCCGAGGCCAAGAGGCTGGGCGTGAAATGGATCCTGGGCGGAGAATGCGGCCATATGTGGAGGGTGCTGCATCAGTATATGGACACCATGAACGGACCCGCGGATTTCTTGGAGGTCCCGCGCAACCCATTGACCGGGACTGTCTTTCACAATGCCCAATCCACCAAGATGGTTCACATTACTGAGTTTACATCAGATCTGATCAAGAACAATGTCTTGAATCTCGACCCCAGCCGCAACGATCACATGAAGGTTACCTATCATGATTCCTGCAATCCTTCCAGGGCCATGGGTCTGCTAGAAGAGCCGCGCTACATAATAAACAATGTCTGCAACTATTTCTACGAGATGCCGGAACAGACTATAAGGGAGCAGACATTTTGCTGTGGTTCAGGCGCTGGTCTGAACAACGAGGAGTTCATGGAGATGCGCATGTGCGGCGGCATGCCCAGGGCAAATGCAGTCAAGCATGTGCATGACAAACATGGGGTAAACATGCTGAGCTGCATATGTGCAATCGACCGAGCTGCCCTGCCTCCACTTATGGAGTACTGGGTACCAGGAGTGGATGTGACCGGAGTGCACGAACTGGTAGCCAACGCCTTGGTCATGCGCGGGGAAAAGGACAGGGAGACTGACCTGCGTGGAGAACCCTTACCCGGAAAGGAGGGTTAATAAATGTACGATGGCGGGAAAATAATCGCTGGCCTGGTAGTTTTCCTAATCCTGCTGACCTTTCCGGTTTGGTACAATGTGGGCGGAGCCCCATACCAGGAGCCGGACCTGGAGCTGCCAGAGGATGAAGAGCAATGCATTGAGCCCACGCAGTGGATCCGGGACAATCATATGAAGCTCTTGGACGAGTGGAGGGATAAATTTGTCCGAGAGAAGGGCAAGACCATGTATGAAAGCAGCACAGGCCAGAAGGTGGAAATTAGCCTGCAAAATACATGCATGGACTGCCATACCACTTTTGACGATTTTTGCGACAAGTGTCACACCACTGCCGCAGTCAACGTCTATTGCTGGGATTGCCACGTATCCCCTGAGGAGGTTTCCAATGCACAATAACAGAAGGAAATTTCTCAAATTGGCTGGCTTGACAGCCGCTTTCACCTTGGGCGGCGGAACCCTGCATAGCGCCTTGAGGCCCAAGAGGGAAAGCTACACTAGCCGCAAGGATGCCCTGCAGGCCAAACGCTGGGGCATGCTTATTGATACCAGGCAGTTTCAAAGCGAGGAGGATTTCCAAAAGGTGATCCAGGCCTGTCATTCAGTGCACAATGTTCCTCAGGATCTGCCCAATCCCAAACAGGAGATCAAGTGGATCTGGACCGAGTCCTTTCACCATATCTTCCCTTCTCAGGAGAATCCCTATTTGTCTGACAATATGGAGGAAAAGCGCTTTTTGACCCTTTGCAACCACTGCGATGATCCTCCATGCGTAAGAGTCTGTCCCACCAAGGCCACTTTCAAGCGCGAAGATGGCATTGTGATGATGGACTTCCATCGCTGCATTGGCTGCAGATATTGCATGGCAGGCTGCCCGTATGGCTCCCGCAGCTTTAATTTCTTTGATCCTGCCCCGTATGTGCAGGAACTAAATCCGGAATATCCAACCCGGACCAGGGGCGTGGTGGAAAAGTGCACTTTCTGCGTGGACCGCCTAGACCAGGGAGAGATGCCAGCCTGCGTGGAAGCCAGCAATGGGGCCATAATCTTCGGGGATCTGGATGATCCAGAGTCAGAGATCCGCAAAAAGCTTGAAGAAAGCTTCACTCTGCGGCGCAAAGTGTCACTGGGCACCAATCCTTGTGTTTTTTACCTAGTCTAGGGGGCGCATATGCTGGAAAAAGCTTTGTACGGAGACAAAAAGTACTGGGCCTGGGTCATTTTTCTTCTGGCCCTGATTGGCATGGGCAGCATCTTCTATCTGATCCAGCTCTCCCAGGGCCTTAGCGTTACCGGCATGAGCAGGGATGTGTCCTGGGGATTTTATATCGCCCAGTTCACCTATCTTGTGGGAGTGGCTGCCTCTGCGGTCATGCTGGTGCTGCCTTTTTATCTGCACAACTACAAGAAGTTCGAAAAGATGATCATCCTGGGCGAGTTCATGGCTGTGGCCGCCGTGGTTATGTGCCTGGGCTTCATAGTGGTGGATCTGGGCCAGCCTCAGCGGCTGATGAACGTACTTCTGCATCCCACGCCCAATTCCATCTTGTTTTGGGATATGGTGGTCTTAAACGGTTATCTTCTGTTGAATATCCTTATTGGCTGGACCAACTTGCGCGCAGAGCATCAGGGCCTGCAGCATCCAGGCTGGGTTAAGCCCTTGATCTACATCTCCATTGTCTGGGCTTTTAGCATTCATACTGTGACAGCCTTTTTGTATCAGGGCCTGCCAGGTAGGCACTATTGGCTGACTGCAATCCTGGCAGCCAGGTTCTTGTCCTCTGCCTTCTGCTCTGGTCCCGCGATCTTGCTATTGCTCTCCCTGATCGTGAAAAAGGTCGCTAAGTACGATCCTGGCAAGGAAGCCATCCAGACCCTGGCCAAAATCATTACCTACGCCATGGTGGC
>JBNJDO010000012.1:0-34613 GCA_051744965.1 Thermodesulfobacteriota bacterium
CCGCCGCCATTCCACTGTCTTAAAGGGCATAACCAATGTGGAAAAAGAGATCAGCAGGGACAGCAGCCTGGGCAGGCAGGTGGCTCAGATAACAGACAGGCTGGCGCAATAATGTTTGGATCGACACAGCAAGAGATAGATATCCTCAGTATCGTTCCCTGGCCCCTACTCCCCCTGGCACTCACTTGCATAAGTAATTTTGAATAAGCGAGAAAATTTTCCCGGCAAGTGAGTGCCAGAGAGGGGAATCAAAGGGAGTCCCTGCCTTAAAAAGAAGGATGGGGTTTCGAAAAAAACTAGAGGCGCAGCTCAAACTTATCAAAGGTCTTGTCGTAATCCATCCAATCGCTCTCTATCCTTTCCACTTGGCTCATGGTGGGGCCTTGGGCCAACCTGCCCTTGAAGTCGAATAAGGCCTGTTCATCTCCCTGAGCCAGGACTTCCACCCTGCCGTCCTCAAGATTCCGGACCCAGCCTGTGATCCCCAGACTGTCTGCCTGGCTCTTGGTCCAGGCCCTAAAGTTTACACCCTGAACTTGCCCTGAGATCAAACAGTGCAGACTTTTGCTCATACCTTTCTCCTTTTTTCAGTTGCTTTCCGCCTGCATAAGTGCTGCTGCTCCAGCCACACACCTCTAGGAAATGCTTTTGCATAGCTATTAACTTGTGGGCTGCAGAAGACTTTAAGCAGCAGAATATTCAATAAATCCAGCTCTGGCAAGGGCCTTAGCAGGCCAAGGCCTTGGCCGGGATCAGGCCTGTGGCTGCGGCAGAGACGATATTTCCTGCCACCCCTGCCCCATCCCCTGCTACATATAAACCCTGAATCTGGGTCTGCAGATTCTGGTCCGTCTTTATCTGTGTGGCAAAAAATTTGATCTCTGGGGCATAAACAAGGGTCTCGTCATTGGCAACCCCGGGCAAAACCCGATTTAGCTTCTGCAATCCTTGCACCAGATTGGTCATGATCCTGTCTGGCAGGGCCATTGCAATATCCCCGCAGACCACGCTGGTCAAAGTGGGCTCCAGGTAGCCTTTGCGGATCCTGGGCCAGGTGCTCCTTCTGCCCCTGACCAGGTCCCCGAAGCGCTGCAGGATGGGCCTGCCTCCTCCGATCAAGGAGGCCAGGTTGCCGATGGATTCCCCGTAGGCCTGGTTGTCAGTAACCGGCTCGGTGAGAATCACTTTGGATAGGAAGGCGAAATTGGAGTTCTCAGACTTGTGGTCCCGATAGGCATGGCCGTTGACACAGACAAAGCTCTGGTAGTTTTCCTGGGTCACATACCCCCCCCAGTTGGTGCAAAAGGTCCGGGTCTGATCATCGTACTTTTCTGTCTGCACAAAAAAGGAAGGGTCATAAATGATACTGGTCAAGTCTTGCATGATATCATTATGCACCTCCACCCTGACCCCGACCTCTATACCCCTTTGCTTTTTCTGCAGGGAGTATTTTGCTGCTAAATGGCCCAGCCATTCTGCTCCTACCCTGCCTGGAGCCAGGACCACCTCAGGCGCATAATAGCTGCCCTGCTCCGTGACTACCCCGCAGACCCTTTGTCCCTGCAAAAGGATGTCCTGGACCTCGGTGTCAGAGACAATCCTGACCCCCTTGTTTTGGATATAGCCCACCATTTCGGCAATATGCGCGGGCAGGCAGTCGCTGCCCATGTGCTTTTGCCTGATCAGCAAGAGCTCTATGCCCTCCTTGCGCGCTTCTGCCCGCAAGGACTTGGCTGCGGTCATATCAGTGGGAAAGACCTCTCCATCCATGCCGAAGAAGTTAAATATCCCTTCTGTCTCTACAATCAGCTCCCTGGCCTGGGCCAAGGTCATGAACTGGGTCAAATCTGTCTTGCCCAGCTTGTGGATGAAGTTCAGCTTGCCGTCAGAGAACAGGCCCGCACCTCCGAGCCCGCAAAGAATATTGCAGGGGTTGCACTTGAGGCAGCTCTGACTATGGCTGATGGGGCATTCGCGTTTTTCCGGAAATTGGCCTTTTTCTAGCAAAAGTACTGACTTGTCTGTATGCTCAGTCAGATAAAAGGCTGCAAAAAGGCCAGCAGGTCCTCCGCCCACAATTATCACATCAAAATTTTCGTTTTCCATAAGGTGCTTCTTGTAAAACCAATTTAAAGATCAGGGCCCCAATACAGACTAGACCAGGGCCTGCGACTTGACAAGGAGCAAAGTAATCCCTTACTTGCTAGCTGTTTAGCTAATAGAGACTCTTATGGCTGCAACTTCTAGAAATGTTTACGCCCTGGATGCCTTAGATCATGCCTGCTAGAAGCAGCTGCAAACAGAACCTGTGAAATTATAGTGCGACAAAATGTTGCTGCATGTCCTGATTTTGGCTTCCATTTTAAAAATTTCCAAATGCTTGACAATCAAGGCTCCCCCATTTATCTTGAGCAGTGTGCCGTAAAATTTATGCGGCTGCAAAAGACTTGCAGAACATTTGGTCCAGGTCTTTTGGCTCCCGGGGCAATGGTATTTTTCAATTAAAAGTAGCGCAAAAGGAGGTGCTAAATGAAGTCTGGAGCAATGTGCAAGTGGTTAGGGTCTGTTTTTTGCTTGATTCTGATGGGTCTTTTCCTGGCTGGCTGCGCCACAACATCCCAGCTGGAAGCATTAGAGGACAGAGTGGACAAGATGGAGAAGGTGGAGGCCACAGCTCAGCAGGCAAAAGAAAAGGCAGACGCTGTGGAGGTTGATGCTGACAGGATTAAGCAATTCAGTCTGGATGCAGAGCAAAAAGCTGAAAGCGCAGATAAGGCTGCTGCCCGAGCAGAGGATGCAGCCGAAAGAGCCGAGCGCAAGGCTGAAAAAACCGAAAAGGTCTTTGAGAAGATCACCAACAAGTAAGGTAAAAGTAAGTTCAAAAAATAGCCCCTGGCAGAAGCAGTAAAGGCAATCCTTAACTGTTTTCTGCAGGGGCTGTTTTTTGTAGCCGCTCACAAGGTCCGCTAAGGATCATAGCACCTGAACCGCTATCTCCCAAGCCCATGGAATCTTCTGCCGTGGCCCTGGCCTTTGGCCTGACTCTGCTGGCTGGCCTGTGCACAGGCATTGGCAGCCTCCTGGCCTTCTGGGCCCAAAAACCCAGCCCCAAATTCCTGGCCTTGGTATTAGGTCTCTCAGCCGGGGTCATGCTCTATGTCTCTTTTGTGGAGCTCTTTGCAGAAGCAAAAAGCGGCCTTGTGCAAGAATGGGGGCAGAAAAGCGGAAGCTGGGCAGTATCTGCCGCCTTTTTCCTGGGCATAGGCCTGATAGCACTTATAGATAGGCTGGTGCCTGAATACGAAAATCCCCATGAAATACATAACATACAGGATCTAGGGCAACCTGGACAGGCAGCGGAATATCAAAGACTCTACCACACCGGTTTGGTTACTGCTCTGGCTATAGCCATTCACAACTTCCCTGAAGGCCTGGCCACCTTTACCGCCAGCCTACAGGACCCTGGACTGGGCATCCCTATCGCGACTGCTATTGCCTTGCACAACATCCCGGAAGGGATTGCTGTTTTCGTGCCTTTATACTATGCCAGCGGGAGCAGGAAGATGGCCTTTTTGTATTCCTTTGGATCCGGACTGGCAGAACCAGCAGGGGCAGCCATCGGCTTTGTGCTCCTGTATCCCTTTTTGAGCCAGGCTGTATTCAGCTCTTTGTTGGCAGCAGTAGGTGGAATCATGGTCTTTGTGGCCCTGGATGAACTCCTCCCCTCTGCAGAGGAATATAAAGAGCATCATCTAGCCATATTCGGCTTGATCTGTGGCATGGCCCTAATGGCGGTAAGCCTGCTCATGTTCGCCTAGGGCTGTTTCAGGGCTGCTAGATCACAGTACCCTTTGGAACTTATTGTTTCCAGATTGAGTCTGAAAATCCGAACTCTCAAGCTTGAATAGCCCAGGGAGGTCTTTTTTGTCCCCTGCAGGCGATAAACTCACTTTTTTCCAGAAGCTGGGCAGGGCAACTTGCATTTGCAGCCTGCTTTTCCTCTGCCTGGGCAGCGGACTCATTTTGTATTCTGCCCCCAGCTTGGCTGAAACCTGCCAGGAAGAAGTCGGCAGGGAGGATATGTGCAGGCTGATCTCCAATAAATTGGCCAGCATTGGGCTGCAGGAGTGCAGGGAACTAAGACTGGAGCCTTCTGGGCACTGCTCAGAGGAAGGCAAGCCTTTGCTGATCAAGGAGTATCCCCCGCTATACCCCAGGATACCCCAGGCCAGGGTCCTGGTGGTGGGCGGAACCCACGGAGACGAGTACTCTTCCATTAGTGTGCTCTTCAAATGGATGGATATTCTGAAGGCACACCATTCCGGACTGTTCCACTGGAAATTTGTGCCCCTTTTGAACCCAGACGGGCTGTTAAAGCCCCAATCCAGCCGTACCAATGCCAATGGTGTGGATCTGAACCGGAACTTCCCTGCTCCGCTGTGGGGGAAGGCTGGATATCAGAGGTGGGTAGAAAAAACCGGGAAGGATCCACGCTATTATCCAGGACAAAAGCCTTTAAGCCAGGCAGAGAGCATCTTCCTGGTGGAATTGATCCAAGACTTCCAGCCCCAAGCTGTAATCTCCCTGCATTCTCCCTTGGGCCTGGTAGACTATGACGGCCCGGGCCGACCCCCCAATAATCTGGGAGAGCTCCAATTTCAGAGATTGGGAAATTTTGCTGGTACCTTGGGCAATTTTGCTGGGAAGCAGGGCCAGATCCCAGTGCTCACCCTGGAACTGGCCTCCTCAGGCAGCATGCCCAGCCAGAAACAGATCTCTGAGACCTGGATGGATCTAATACGCTGGCTGGTCATTAATCTACCGGTGACCCCTGCTTGGGAACAAATCCAGGCCCAAAAGCAGGGTCAAGGCCAATCAGGAACCAGAGTACAGGCCCTGGAAGGCAAATAGCTTGATTTCAGCCTTGGAAAAGCTTGGAATCAAGCCAAGATCATCTGGTCATGGCCTGGCTGAGGATTTCGTTGGGATCCAGGATCAAGATCACGCTGCCGTCGCCCATAATCGTGGCCCCAGAAAGCCCGTGCACTTCGCCCAGGTATTCTCCCATGGACTTAATCACTATCTCCTGGCGATACAAAAGACTGTCCACCACCAAGCCCAGCCTGCGATTATTCACAGATATAACCACCAAAGGCAGCACTTCTCGTTCCTGCTTTTCCTGCTGCAGGCCCAAAACATGAGCCAGTTCCGCAAGCCCCAGCACTTCTCCTCTAAGCGTAGTGGCCTGGCGCTTGTTTACCTCGCTGACCTTGCTAGCCTCGATCTTGGTGGTTTCATCCACTGCATCCAAAGGAATGGCAAAGGTGTTTCCAGCCACTTTGACCATTAAGGCCTCGATAATTGCCAGGGTCAAAGGCAGGGAGAGCACAAACTTGCTGCCCTGTCCCAGCTCAGACTGTACAGACACGCTGCCGTTTAGGCCTTTGATATTGTTGCGCACCACATCCATGCCCACTCCCCTGCCTGAGACATCAGTGATCTGATTCGCAGTGGAAAATCCAGGGGCAAAAATCAGTTCAACAGCCTCACGCTCCTCCAGCTTATCTGCCTCTTCCTGGCTGATAATCTCCTTATTTACCGCCTTGGCCTTGATCTTCTCTGGATCCAAGCCCTGACCGTCATCCTCCACCTGAATAACAACCGAGTTGCCTTCCTGGGAGGCCCTGAGCCAGATCCTGCCTGTTTTCGGTTTGCCAGATCTTTGTCTGGACTCCTGGTCCTCTAGGCCATGATCCACTGCATTGCGGATCAAGTGCACTAATGGATCCCCAATGGCCTCCACCACGCTCTTGTCTAGCTCGGTCTCCTCGCCTTCTGTTAAAAGCTCCACCTGCTTGCCGCTTTTTCTGCTCAAATCCCGAACCAGCCTGGGAAACCTGGAAAACACTGTACGCACTGGAACCATGCGTACCTGCATGATGGTGTCCTGGAGATCATCAGAGATCCTGGCCATGGCATCTGTGGTCTCGGAGAGGCTGAAGGCGATCCTCTGGATCTCCTGCCCTGCATCCAGGGCCTCCAATTCTTTGCTAAGCAAAGAGAATCTGTTGCGGTTGATAATAAGCTCCCCGATCAGGTTCATCAGATGGTCCAGCTTTTCGTGGTCCACTCTAATGGTGGCAGCTGTCTTGGACTGGGATCCTCCAGGGGCTGCAGGGGCACCGTTTTCTGCAGGTTCAGGTTCACTCCTGGAAGCTACCTGCTCCTGGCTTTTAGCAGGCTGGACCTGCGGCTGAGTCTTTTCTGTCTCCGGAGTTTCCTCAGGCTGGACTTGGGCTGGGACTTGTTCCTTTACTCCTTCTGGGCCAGCAGGTTGCAGACCCAGACCTTGTAATTGCTTCTGCAGCATCTCCTGCAGGATCTCTGTTTCCTGCTGCAAAATGGACAGCAGGGCTGCAAAGCCCTGCGGACTAGATCTGCCCTGGTCCACCAACTGGGCTGTCCTCTGGGCATAGACCTCTATTTCCTCAAAGCCCATATAGCGACAGGCATTTTGAATGCTGCACAGGGATCTATATAGTCCGTCTATATAATCCCTTTGCTCCGAATCCTGCTCCAGGTTCTGCATAGCCAGCTGGATATTGTCCAACTGCTGGGAGATGGTTTGCTGAAAAATCTTCAAGTCCTCGGGGTCCAGATCCAAATCCTGGGGCAGATCCTGGCATGCAGGCTCCAAAGGCTGCTGTGCATCCTGTTGGCCTGGGCTACAGAGATCCTTTAAGGCCTGTCCCCCTACCTGGACCTCTTGGAGACTTTGCTGTATCTGAGCTATATCCTTGGGAAAGACCTGTCCCTTATCCTGGTCTATTTTTTCGATCAGATCCTCCAAAATGTCCACCACCTGCAGGAGCAGATCCACTGTCTGTGCATCAGGCGTGATTTCCTGGGAACGAAATTGATTGAGCAGAGTCTCTGCGTTATGGGTCAGCCTGTTCATTTCCAAGTGACCGATAAGTCCGCTATTGCCTTTGAGATTATGAAAGTAGCGAAATGCTTCCTGCACATAGTCCAAGCTGTCCCCGGATTCCTTTTCCAAGGCCAACAGGCAGCTGTTCAAGGCAGAAATGCTTTCCCTGGCTTCTTCCAAAAAATCAGATAGGTGCTCCGGGCTATTGATAGTCAGAGCATAAGCAGCAGTCTCTCCTGCCCCTGATTTTTCCTCTGGGTTGGCTGGAGCATTGGAGGGGTTCCCTTGGTGATTTTCCTGCTTCCCGGACCTAGGCTGGGCTGGTTGGGATTCTTCCCGGGCAGGTTCTTTAGAGAGAAAGGCCTGGAGCTGGTCCACCAGGGGCTTGGTCTCTATCTGGCCCTCCTCGCCGGCATTCTCCAGATTGTCCAGCATCTGGCGCAGACAATCAGTAGAGGAAAGGATGACATCCATGATCTCCGGCTGATTCTGTATCTTGCCCTTGCGCAGGGCATCCAGTATATTTTCCGCAGTATGGGCCAACTCGTTTATCTTATTGAGATCCAAAAAACCTGAGGCCCCTTTCAAGGAGTGCATGGGGCGGAAAATATCGTCCAGAATGCGCAGATTCTCAGGGTTCTTTTCCAGCTCCAGCAGGCTGGGCTCAATGGTCTCCAAGTGCTCCCTGGCCTCAGCTACAAAATCAGCCAGAATCTCCTGATCCAACATTATGGATAATTCCCTTTTGCTTTTGTTTTGTCTAGATCCTACTACTCTGCACCTGATCCGCCTAAGAGCATCTTGACATTGCGCACCAGCTTTTCTGGCTGGGCAGGCTTCACCAGATACTGATTCGCACCCAAGCGCATTCCAGTTTGAATATCTTTTTCCTGGCCTTCAGTACTCAAAACAATAATTGGTAGATCACGATAGCTTTCCTGTTCGCGCACGTTCTGGATAAAGGTGAAACCATCCATTCGGGGCATATTCACGTCGCAGATGATCAAATCCACAATCTGGGCTGAATAAAGCTTTTCCAGCCCCTCCAGACCATCCTCTGCAGCCAGCACGTGATAGCCTTCTTTTTTCAGGATGAAGGCCAAGAGATTGCGCACTGTCTTGGAATCATCCACTATGAGGATTTGCTGGGGCATGCCACCTCCTTAAAACACATTTGAAGAAAATACCGTCATTCTCAACCCAGCACAAAATCACCAGGATTGGGAAAGCGCGCGTCTTACCAGAGCAGCAATGGAAACTATCCCTGCCAAATAGCCATCAAGCTTGATCAACCCAGCAATCAGCTCAGTGTCTTCCACCAGGTGGCTCTGTACATCCCATTCTATACTTTCTTGTCTAGCTTTGTGCATAGTAGTAATACGCTGCACCAACAGGCCAAACTGTAGATCCTGCTGTCTGCATACAATAATAAAGCCGCATTTTTCAGGGCTGAGTCCTTCCAGTCCTAATAATCTTGCCATATCAATCAAAGGGGTGACTTTGCCCCGTAAATTAATAACCCCAGCCAGGAATTCTGGTCCAGAGGGCAGCTTAGTGCTGGATACGCTTCTGATCACTTCCTGGACATGCACAATCGGCAGGGCAAACTCTTGCCTGAGCAGAGCAAAGCCTACAAACTCCACCTGTTTTGAAGTCTTTAACTGCTGCAGCTGGAATTCATCCTGAGCAGGACTTGCTTGCGCTTGACTTGCCTTATAGCTTTCCTGGCTGCAGGAGGCAAATTCCTGCAGGGCATGCGGCTTTTGTTCTGCCAATTCCTGAGTCTCAGGCAAAAGGAAGCCGCGGATGAATTCCTGCTCCAGGGTAGAAACATCCCGACTTTCTGCTGCCTGCTCAGGTAAAAGTACTTGTTCCTGTAAATATTCTTCCGGGCTCTTCATAGGCCTTCTATCTCCTTGGCCAGACGTAAATACTCTGTCCCCCCCCTGCTTTTGGGAGCCACATCAAAAATAAGCTTGCCTTGGGCGCTGGCCTCCCTGAACTGGGTATCGATATTGATTGCGGTCTGAAAAAATTTGCTCCCCAGCTTTTTCCGCAATAGGTTGTAAACCCTGTGGCAGGCACCTACCCTGCGATCATACATAGTGGCCAGTGTCTTGTAATAAATTGGTTCAGACAGGGCCTTATTCAGCATGCGTATAGTGTCAAAGGTCAGCCGCAGACCGTGCAGGGCCAAGAACTCTGTTTGGATGGGGATGATGGTCAAATCAGCAGCCACCAGGGCGTTTATCAGGATCACTCCTAAATGTGGGGGACAATCCAATAGGATATAGTCATACTGACCTGTTAGCTGCTCCAGGTTCCTTTTCAGAGCTAAGCCCTTGCCTTTCTTGTCTTTTAGATCGGCTTCCAGCTCAGAGAGCTTTATACTTCCAGGCACAAAATCAAAATAGTGTCTGGGATCCTTTTGAATCAATCTGCTCCAATCCAGTGGCTGCTCGCTTGGTTCCAGACTGAAGGCCTGCAGGGAACAGGAATTGATCTGCTCTGGATAATAGGCCAGGTGAATAGTAGCACAGGCATGGGGATCCAGATCCAGCACCAGGGTCTTGTAGCCCAGTCTGCAGAATGCTGCGCCCAGGCTCAAGGTGGTGGTGGTTTTGCCCACCCCTCCTTTTTGGTTGGCCACTGCTATGGTCTGAATGGAGCTACTGGGCATTGCTTTTCTGTTCACCCTTTGCAGCAACCGCCTGCAGGCTGCAGCTCAAAAAGCAGCTCTGCACAGGATCCTCTAATTATAGCTTACGCCTCCCTGCTGGCAGAGTCGAGCATTTTGTACAGGGCCTGCCAATCATCCTCATAAACATCCAGGAATCTGATGCCCACTTGATAAAGCTGCAAGGGAAGCTTCTCCTCCACCCTGGCTACTTCTGCTACAGCAAGCAGGCTCTGCTCCAAGGAGCTCTCAAAGACCTTGAAAAAACTGGGATGAAACCTGTTCAAGCTGGGCACAAAAAGCCTGACCTGGACCTTTTGGCCCAGGTTGAAGGACCTGGATGTCTCCAAAAGTAACCCGCCGGCGCTTACATTAAGGCAGCGGGTCTGAACAGCCTGATGCCCACTTGCAGCAAAAGAAAGCTCCTTCAGCTCTACTCTAAAATCTTTGGGTAGTCTCTGGTATTGCCTGCGATCCTGATTCATATTTGCTTAACCTTCCTTTTTATACACAATCGCCCCTGGAAAATGACAGGGCTTAAAGGCCCGGGAAAGATTGTGCAGGGATTCTGAATGCCCCACAAAAAGGTATCCTCCTGGAAGGAGATTATCATACATGCCACTTATGACTTGTTTCTTCATGGCTTCATCGAAATAAATAATCACATTGCGGCAAAAGATTATATCCGCAGTTTCCAGCTGCTTAAGCTGAAAGCGATCGCTTAAATTTAAGGTCCCAAAGCTGACCAGTTCCTGGACTTGGGGCAGAATCTTATAATTGCCTTGACTCAGTTCCTGAAAATATCTCTCCAGGATATGCTTGGGCGTACTGCGCAGGGTGTACTCGTTATAAACTCCCCTACGGGCGCTCTGCAACACATCCTCGGACAGATCATGGGCCAGGATCCTGATGTCCCATTGGGACACCTCCCGACCCAACACCTCTTGCAGAACAATGCCCAAGGTATAGGGCTCCTCACCTGTGGAGCAGCCTGCGGACCAAAGACGCAGCCTTTTGTTCCCTTTTTTCCTTTTAAGCTCCAGCACCTCTGGCAGGATGCTGTCCTGAAAGACCTTGATCTGGGGGGGATTGCGGAAGAAGCTGGTCTCGTTGGTGGTGATCACCGCAAATAATCGATTTAGCTCCTGTCTGCGGGCTGGATCATATTTCAGAAAATAATAGTATTCTGCAAAGGAGTTCAGGTTATGTTCTTTCAGCCTGTTGGCCAGGCGGTTTTCCAGGAGATACTTGCGGTTATCCCCAATAAAGATTCCGGTTTGCTGATATATGAAATCCCTGAGCTGTTCGAATTCTGAATCCGAGATCTTGATCTCTTTGCGCAGGGTGGTGCTCTTAATTACCTGGTTGAACATGGATTGTCCTTAAAAAGCAATACTTAAAAAATGCTTCTGTTTTGGCTCTTCCCTTTAGAAGGTTAATGGGAGTTTTGATCTTGACTGATCCTGCCCAAGGCCTTTTCCACTGCAGTCTGGATCTCCACGTCCTTTTGCTGCAAAAGCGGCAAAAGTGCTTGAAAGGCCTCTTCCCCGCCAATCTGACCCAGGGCCTCTATGGTCTTGATCTTGAGCATCTGGCTGGGGCTTTGCAGCAGGGCTATAATGCTCTGGATATCTGCCCTAAAGCCTCTGTCAACCAAGGCCTCCAGGGCCCGAATCTTGACCCAGTCATCTGTGTCCTGCAGGGCAGAGAGCAAGTAGTCTTCCACTTCATGGGTCTGAATCAGGCCCAATATTTTGATCAAGGTCAATCTAACCTCAGGCTGGGGATCGTCCAAGGCGCCCACCAGCTTAGGAAGCACCTCAGGCTGATAGCTGCCCAGAACCGCCACCGCTTCCAGGGCCATCTTGCGCACTTCAGGCTCCTGGTCCTGCAGGGCTTCTTGTACATCTTCCAGGTAGGCCCGATTCCTGCTTTGGCTCAAGCCGTACAGGGCCATGACCCTGTATATAGACTCGCTGCTTTGCAGAAATTCCTTGAATCTGGCCCCCACCAAGGGGCTGTTCAGGCTAGCACAAGCTTCCAGGGCAGTCTCCTTGACGTCATTGAATCTGTGTTCCAAAAACTTTAGCAGCTCTGCTGCAGACTCTTCATCCTGGAGGCGATGGCCCAAGAAGTAAATCGCGTTCTTGAGCACCTTGCCATCTTGGTGCCGTCTGAGTACTTCCCGGAAAAACTCCTTGGCCTCTTCCCCTGCCATGCGGCTTAGCCCCAGGCTGATCTCCCTCTGCAGATCCCTGTCCTTGTTCCAGAACACATCCATCAGGCTCTGGACAGCCCTGGGATCCTTAATACCAGTCAGTATCCCGGCTGCCCTGCCAGCCATCAACTCATCCCTGGAATGCAAGGCAGAATCCAAAACGTGGGTATAACCGATCTCCTGCAGGATGGAAGTAATCCACTCCAGCCTGTCCGGATCCTGGTCTGGATCCATTCTTAGGCAAAGCTCAAATATCACCCTGGAAGCCCTCTCTCCACCGATATGTTTCAGGCCCAGCACTGCTGTATCCTGGATCTGCTGGTCTTCGTCCTGGACTGCAGCAAGCAGGTACTGCAGGAACTTTTCCTGCTGCTGCTTGTCCAATAAGAACAGGGTCCTGCTGCCCAAAAGTTTAACCAAAGCTTGAACTATTTTGTTGCGCAAAGGCAAAGCAGCCTGGTCCATCCTGGACAAGAGCAAAGGCACAGCCTTGACATGGCCCATTTCTCCCAAGGCTTCCACAAGCACGAAATCCACCAAGTCAGAGCCCTGGCCCAAGGTGTTGATCAAGGACTGCAGGCAGGATTCATCCTTGAGATTCTTCAGGGCATCCACAACAGCGAATTGGATCCATTCCTGGTCCTGCAGGGCCTGAGTCAGGCATCTGGAGGCCTCCTGATGCCCGAGCAAGCCCAGGCTCACTGCGGCCTGATAGCGCACATTAGGGGCAGCATCCTTAAGCAGGGCCTCGCACAAGGGCCTGACCGCCATGACGCTGCCGGTATAGCCCAGGATGTCAGCTGCGAAGATCCTAAGATCCTGGTCAGTTGCCTGCAGCAGATCCACCAGCCTGTCTAGATCCTGGTGGCCTACATCCCTGAGCACATCCATGGCAGCATTCCTGACATTTGCCTCTTCAGATTCCAGCAAGGGGATCAGGGCCTGCACAGTCTCTGTCCCGCCCAGCTTGCGCAAGGTTAATTCTGCTGCCTCCTGCACCCCGGCATTTTCGCTGCAAAGCAGCTCTGCCAGCCTCTCCACCGACTGCAAGCATTGGCCCTCCCCTGCGGCAAAGGCGTATTCCCGCAAGATCTCAGGGTCTTTGCTGTAAAGCCTCTCCAGGATCCTTTCACACTCTGTCATAGGAATCCATTTTGCAAACTTATGATGGTTGCTTGGGTTTGTATTATTGATACATGCCCGCCAGAATACCTTCTGCCATGTCCTGGATCTCCAGCACCTGATCTGCCAAACCCTTCTCTATCACTGCCCTGGGCATGCCAAAGACCACGCAACTGGCTTCACTCTGGGCCAGAATCCTGCCTCCCTTGGTCTTCAAGCGCTTGACTCCTTCCAGGCCGTCATTGCCCATTCCAGTCAGAATGACCCCCATACCCCTAGGGCCCAATTTGTCTGCAATCGAGTTCAATAATACAGTTGCAGAAGGCTTGTACAGATAATCCGCAGGCTCAGTACAAATTTCCAGATAAAGCCTGCTTGAACGGCCCTCCATCTTGAGATGGAAGCCCCCAGGGGCTACATATATGAGGCCTTTCTGGAGTCTTTCCTTGTTTTCCGCCTCTTTGACCTGCAAGGAGCCGCATTGATCCAGCCTCTTGGCAAAGGCCTTGGTGAATGTGCCTGGCATGTGCTGGGCAATGAGGATGCTGCCCGGGAAATTACGATCCAGACTGGAGACGATTTGCTGCACAGCAGGCGGCCCGCCAGTGGAAACCCCGATGCCCACCACCTCCCTTTGCAGGCTACCTTGGATAAGCTCCTGGGTTTCCTGGGCCAAGCCCTTGGGCTTTTTTCTGGACCGAACAAAGTTGGGTTTGCTCCTGGCCACGGCCTTGACCTTGTGCCGCAGCTCTTCTTCGATCTTGACAATATCCAGGGAGACTTTGGAGAGCTTTTTGGGGATAAAGTCCATAGCCCCCAGCTCCATGGCCTTCAGGGTGGCTTCTGCCCCTTCTGTGGTCAGGGAGCTGACCATGAGCACCGGCCTGGGAGTCTCCATCATGATGTGCCTGAGCGCTGTCAGTCCGTCCATGACCGGCATCTCGATATCCAAGGTCACCACTTGGGGGTTCAGCTCCTGGATCTTCTGCAGGCATTCCTCTCCGTTTCTGGCCACCCCTACCACCTGGATGTCTGAATCCTTCTCCAGCATGGTGCTTACTGCTTTTCGCATAAAAGCGGAATCATCCACCACCAATACTGTAATCAACTTCAGCCTCCAAGAGTTAAGGAGTAGAACATGCTCCAACTGACTCCAATCCAGGACTCTTATTTCAAGGGCAGCTTTTCCTTTTCCACAATCTGCAGCCACAAACTAACCAGCTCTTTATCCCACTGGGTTCCTGCCCCTGCCTGCAGGATCTCCTTGACCTGGCTCAAAGGCAGAGCCTTACGGTAGGCCCGATCCGAAGACATGGCGTCAAATGCATCCACCACGCTGATGATCTTGGACAGAAACGGGATCTGTCCATCCAACAACCCCAAAGGATATCCCCTTCCGTCCACTTGTTCATGGTGGTGATAGATAGTGGGCAGGATCTCTTTTAAGCTACCCACCTGGGAAAGGATGCCTTGGCCCACTTCTGGATGCTTCTTCATTACCCCGTACTCTTCAGGGGTCAGTTTGTCCGGCTTGTTCAAGATATGATCTGGAATGCCTATTTTGCCTATATCATGCACAATTCCTGCTAAATGCAGATGCTCCATCTCTGTCTTGCTCAAGGATAAGTGATGGCCAAGCCGCAAGGCATAGTAAGCCACATGATCGGAGTGGCCCCGGGTATAGATATCCTTGGCCTCCACTGCCTGGGCAAAGGAACGAATAACCTCCTTGTTCATTTCCTGCATCTGGCCGTAAAGCCTGGCATTTTCAAAGGCAGAGGCGGTTTGGGAGGCAAACACGCTCAAAAGCTGCAAATCTTCCAGAATATAGCGTCTTTTGCTGCTGTCCCGGAGCAAAAGAACTACTCCGATGGACAGCTCTTTATGATACATGGGTGCGGCCAACACGGACATGCAGGAGCCTAGCTCCTGAACCAGCCCCTGAATGTCCTGGTCTTGGCCAGCCAGGTAAGGGTCAATAAGTTTGGGTTGCTTATTATCCAATACCAGGGTGCAGATCTTTTTGGAAAGGGTCAGAATATGCGGATCTGAACGTAGGAGATCTCCTTGCACCCGGGAGAGCTGCAATTCCTTGCTGAAGGGATCAGGTTTAAGGAACACTCCTGAGCTGGTGGGAGAAAAATTTCGCTCCAGATGGAAGATGAATTCGTTTAGCAGGGTGTTTAGTTCCAGTTGGTTGTTTAAGTCCTGGCTTAGCTTGAGCACTCCCACCAGGTTATTCAACTGCTGTCTTTCCTGCCTTTGTTTGCGGTGCTCCAGAGCCTTTTCCACCTTGAGCATCAAGTGGTTGATATCAAAGGGCTTGGGCAGATAATCCAAGGCCCCTTTCTTCATTATCTCCACTGCGGTCTCGATGGTCCCGAAGCCTGTCATGACCACAAAGTCCACATCCAGCCCCAGATCCACGATTCTCTCTACAAGCTGCAGGCCATCCAGCTTAGGCATGCGCATATCAGAAAGTACCAGATCCACCTGATTCTCCTGCAGAAGCTCCAAGGCCTTTTGCCCGTCATTAGCCTGAAGGACATGGTAGCCGGCTCCTTCCAGGGCCTCGGAACATATCTCCCGCAGGGAGTTCTCATCATCAGCCACGAGTACATTGGCCTTGCTTTGCTCTAACAACTTACCCACTCCAATGGCTCGAAAAGAATAACATGCACTTGCAAATATCCAGGGGACATAATGTGAACAAATGACCTGATTTCAGGCCGGGGCATTAGGGAAAGATTCCGAGCTACCCTAAAATAATCTGCATTTAATAGCAAGATTTAAAAAGCTTAGGAAAACCAATACCTAACTATTGCCTTTTGTGGACAAGAATGGTATTAATCTTTTTTACGGGATGTGGCTCAGGCTGGTTAGAGCGCAGCGTTCGGGTCGCTGAGGCCGCAGGTTCGAATCCTGCCATCCCGACCATTTCTTTTTGATTTTGAGCTTAGTCATGCCAGATCCGGAAAGGCTTCTCCAGCCCCATGACTGCCTGCTGCTGGTAGATGTTCAGCTGGACTTCTGTCCAGATGGATCGCTGCCTATCCCGGAAGGGGATCAGGTGGTACAGGCCCTAAATCCCTGGATCCGTACAGCCCAGGCTAAGGGCCTGGATATAATCTTCTCCAGGGATTTTCACCCCCGCAAGCACCCCAGCTTCCAGGAGCAGGGCGGTCCCTGGCCTGAACATTGCCTGCAGGATACTCCTGGGGGCAGCTTTCCACCCTGATTTGCTCCTGCCTGAAGGCAGGATTCTGGTCACCAAGGGGGTTAGGCTTGATCAGGATCAAAACACTGCTTTTGATCAGACAGGACTGGAGCACCTGCTGCAAGCCCTTGGCCTGCAAAGACTGATGATTGGCAGTTTAGCCCTGGATGTAGGTGCTACTTTTTTTCCTTTCCAGTCAATAAACCGATTGCTGGCCCTCAGATACAGCTTGTGCTTTGAACTGCTTAACTTCTAACTCTACTGCTTCTAATTTACAAATCTTATGGATTTCCAAGACCAGGCCCTGGTAACTGATCTGTATGAGCTGACCATGCTCCAGGCCTATACCGGGCTAAACATGGAGCAAGAGGCTGTTTTCAGCCTTTTTGTGCGCAAGCTGCCCAGGAACAGGAACTATTTAGTGGCCTGCGGCCTGGATGATGTCCTGGATCTAGTGCAGGAGCTCAGCTTCTCCACTTCTGCGCTAGATTACCTGCAAAGCCTGGATCTTTTCCAGCCAGATTTTTTACGCTGGCTGCAGGATTTTAGGTTCACAGGCACTATCTTTGCAGTAGAGGAAGGCACCCCGATTTTCAGCCAGGAGCCCCTGCTGGAGGTGGTGGCCCCCATAGGCCAGGGCCAGCTCCTGGAGACACTGCTTTTGAACCAGATCCATTTGCAAACCATGATCGCCTCCAAGGCCTGCAGAGTGGTCAAAGCAGCCAGAGACAGGCGGGTGGTGGACTTTGGCCTGCGCAGAATGCACGGAATAGATGCCGGGCTCAAGGCAGCCCGGGCCATGTACATCTCCGGGGTCCAGTCCACCAGCAATGTGCAGGCAGGGTATGTCTACGGGCTGCCTCTTAGCGGCACCATGGCTCACAGCTTTATCCAGGCCCATGAACAGGAGAGGGAGGCTTTCAAGGGCTTTTGCAGATTCTTTCCTGACAGTGTGCTCCTGGTGGACACTTATGACACCCTGCAAGGCGTGCGGGAAGTAATCAATCTGGCCCGGGATCTGGGTACTGAATTCAGGGTTCGGGGAATACGACTGGATTCAGGTGATCTGGTCAAACTTTCCTCCCAGGCCAGACAGATGCTGGACTCAGCAGGACTGCAAGGGATGCATATATTCGCCAGCGGCAGCCTGGATGAACATAAGATCCAAGAGCTCCTCTCCCAGGATGCTCCGATCGACGGCTTCGGAGTGGGCACCCAGGTGGGGGTATCCCAGGACTCGCCCTACCTGGATATGGTTTATAAGCTGACCTCTTATGCAGGCCAAGGCAGACTCAAGAAATCCACAGGCAAAGAGACCCTGCCCTGGCAAAAGCAGATCTTTAGGCAGGATGGGGATAATGGCTACAGCCGGGACGTCCTGGCTGCGTGGCAGGAAAGCCATCCTGGGGAGCAGCTTTTGCAAAAGGTCGTGCAAGAAGGCAGCAGGCTGGCACCAAGGCGGAGCCTGAAGGAGCTCCAGGAAAGAACCAGGGCCAAGATAAGCCTGTTGCCTAGGGGGATCCAGAGCCTGAAGCCAGCAGAGCAGGTATATCCGGTTAGAATCAGCGATTTTCTACAAAGCGAGCTACAGCGCCTGCAAGAAGTGGAGCATAACTAAGGGAAAAGCGGTCTTGATCCCCTTACTCTCCCCTAACCCCTGCCTTAAAAGCTGAGCAGAGCACACACTAGACACCCTGGGCAGATAACATGCTGAAAATTAAAGAATCAGTCATGCATAGCGATTACGACCAAGATTACGCTAGTGATACCAAGGTTGAATTTCGTTGTCACTGTCCTAATCGCAATCAATACTGATGATGCCTGCCTCATTCCCTTGTGATTTTCTACTGCGACTTGGAGCTGGTCCTGATGGCCTCCAGGACATTATCCAGGTTGTTCAAGTTCTTCAGGGTGCGGTAGAGATGGGAGGAATCATTGACCTCCACGTTGAGGATGATCTCGGTTTTGCCTTCCAGATCTGAGCTGAAGTGCCCGGACTCTATATTCACATCCTCCTGGGCCAGCTGGGAGCTGATCTGGGCCATGACCCCTGGCAGATTTTTGGACAGGACCTTGATGGTGGCTGGATAGACAGTATCCTTCTCCTCTCCTGCCCAGGATACATTCAGCAGCCTGGCTGGAGCGAACTGGGCCACGTTGGGGCAGTCGGTGGTGTGCACTATAACCCCCCTGCCCCGGCTGATGTAGCCGATTATGGGGTCCCCTGGCACCGGCTGACAGCAATGGGCAAAACGGATCAAGACATCATCAATGCCTTTGATGCTCACCCCTTCCTTTTTCTGCTCCTTTTCCTCCTTTTTCTCCTTTTCCTTCCTCTCCGCCCGGGCAGCTTCCTGGGCCTGCTTCTCCTCCTGCTTGGTCTCTTTGGGAAGCAGTCTGCGCAGGACCTGCTTGGGAGTTATCTTGGCATAGCCCACCGCGGAGAGCAGGTCATCCACCTGCTTATAGGAAAACTCCGCAGCTACAGGATCCAGGCTGCCTTTTTTCAGGGCCTGCTGGAAATTTATGTTCATCCTCCTGCCCTCTTTCTCCAGCATCTCCTTGGCCAGGGAGATGCTCCTGGCCCTTTCTTCGGTGCGTATCCAGTGCTTGATCCTGGTCCTGGCCTTGGTGGTCTTTACAAACCTGAGCCAGTCCCTGCTGGGCTTGCGATGGGGATTGGTGATTATCTCCACTGTATCCCCATTCTTGAGCTGTGTATCCAGGGGCACAAGCTTGCCGTTGACCTTGGCCCCGGAGCACTGGTTGCCCACCTCGGTATGGATCAGATAGGCAAAATCCACAGGAGTGGCTCCGTAAGGCAAATCCAGGACCTCGCCCTTGGGGGTGAAGACATAGACCTCGTCCTGGAAGAGGTCCACCTTGAGCGAGGCCATGAACTCCCTGGGGTCTTTTAGCTCCTGCTCCCAGTCCAGGATGTGCCGCAGCCAGTCGAATCTCTGCTCGTCCTTGGGGTTAAAGGTCTCCCCATCTTTGTATTTCCAGTGCGCAGCCACTCCGTATTCAGCAATCTGGTGCATCTGCTCTGTTCTGATCTGGATCTCGATGTGCTCCCCTCCTGGCCCTACCACAGTAGTATGCAGGCTCTGGTACATATTGCCTTTGGGCATGGATATGTAGTCCTTGAACCTACCTGGCACAGGGGTCCAGGTGGAATGCACCAGACCCAGCACCGCATAGCAGTCCTTGATGGATTGCAGAATTACCCTGAAGGCAATCAGGTCATAGACCTGCTCCAGGCTTAAGTTCTGCTTTTGCATCTTGCTGTAGATGCTGTAGATATGCTTTTGCCTTCCGCTCACATGTCCCTGGATGTTGTTCTCATCCAACATCTTCTGCAGAACTGATATCACATTCTGGATATAGTCCTCTCCCAAAGTGCGGTGTTGGGAGATGCCGCTGACTATATGCTGATAGACGTCTGGCTTCAGGTATTTCAGGCTTAGATCGTCCAGATCCACCTTGATTCTGTACAGTCCCAGCCTGTGGGCCAGGGCGGCATAGATCTCCAGGGTTTCCTGGGCGATCAGCTTTTGCTTGACCTGATTTTGATGCTCCAGGGTGCGCATGTTGTGCAGCCTGTCCGCGAGCTTGACCAGGATGACCCGGATATCCTTGGCCATAGCCAGGATCATCTTTCTGATGTTCTCTGCCTGGGCCTCTTCCTTGGAGGTAAAGGTCACCTTGCCTATCTTGGTTACCCCGTCCACTATACGGGCCACTTCCGGACCGAAATGCTCCTCCAGCTCCTGAATCTTCACCCCGGCATCCTCCACTGTATCATGCAGCAGGCCAGAAGCTATGGTGGCAGAGTCCAGGCGCATCTCAGCCAGGATATTGCTCACCTCCAGGGGATGGGAAAAGTAAGGCTCGCCTGAAAGCCGAACCTGGCCGGAGTGGACAGAAGCAGCGTAGACGTATGCCTTTTGGATCAGGGCCAGCTCGCTTTGATTTAGATATTCCCCGGCCTTGTCCAATATGTCGTTAATACGGATCATGGTTTGCTGCCAAAGCGTATGTTGCCTGTTTATGAGTTTAGTCAGCTGTGGATTCAGTTTTGTTCCGCAGCTGCGAAAATTCTTCTTGTCAAAAAAAAATAAATGAACTATAAAATTAGTTTAATGTTTTCTCATGCTGTGCTAAAAACCCGGACTTCAGCAATAAAGCCATAGGGACTTTTCAGCATATTCCATATGCCCAAGGGCAGGCAATGATTATTTTAATTAAAAATATTGGCAAGATAAGTCAACTGCCAAGGTAGAAAACAAGACTATGTCCAGCAGGGAAGAAGAAAAGGTTAAAGAGATTACCCAGGAGTTCCTCAGGGACAGCATCCCAGAATATATCCTGGAGGGTTCCCATACCCTGCTCGCAAATGACGAGCTGCAGAAGATAGATCTCAAAAAGCAGGAGCAGCACTGGGACATCGACGGCAGGATCCAAAGCGAGGATTTCCAGTTTTACAATCCAGAGATAGGCATCAACCTCCTCTCTGGAGCAGTCAATTATTTCTGCAACTGTCCGGATTCCTTCTCCGGGGTCTGCCCCCATGTGGGTGCAGCCATGCTCCAGCTATTGAACTACTTGGAAAACGGAGAGAAGGAAAGCGCGCCCAAGCCCAGGACAGACTGGAGGCACAGTTTCCGGCCCTTTTTTGTGAGCACCCCTGAGCCAGAGCCTGGAAACAACTATTTGATCTTTCGCTTCTTTCCAGAGCCAGAGCGCCTGCAGGTGGCCTTGTACAGGGCCAGACAAAACAAATCCGGCCTGTCCAAGGTGCAAAACCCCATCAGTCTGGAACAGGTCATCCACAATCCGGACTGGTCAGAACTCTCCCCAAATCTGCCCTATGTAGCCCAGCAGGTAGGCCAATACCTGGATTATCAGGGCCACAGGGTGGAGATACCTCAAGGGCTTTTGAGCTGGTTCTTGTACTCCATCAAGGACGAACATTATCTGTTCTTGGAGGATACAGATCAGCCTCTGCAGATCCAAAGCCAGAGCATGCGCCTGCAGATCAAGCCCCAGATCTCCGAGCATGGGCTTAGCTTCGAGGTCATGCTCAGCCAGGAGGACAAGTCCCCATTTTCCATTTCAGGGGAGAATATTTTCCTCTACGGACATATGCCCATCTGGATCCTCTGGAGACAGACCTTCTACCCAGTGCTGAGCAGTCTGAACGTGGGCCTGATCCAGGAATTGCTGCAGGAGCCGCCTATAGTGCCTCACTCTGAACTCTCGGAGTTCCTGGACCGGGTCTGGACCAAAATTCCTTCCTCTAATCTGTACGGCCAGGAGGAGTTCCTGGAGAGGATGAAGCCCATCTTTGTTCCAGCCCAGTTCAATCCCAAGCTCTTTCTCAATGAAGAAGGCAGCCTGCTGACCTTGGAGATTGTCAATATCTACGAGACAGAGCATGGGGAAATCACCCTTTCCAGCCCCAACCCAGAGCTGCAGACCGGCAGCTACCAGTTCGAGGGCAAGTCCTTCCTGCTAAGAAGGGATCAGGAAAAAGAGCAGGAACTGCTGAACGAATTGGCCAAGATGAATTTCCAGCCCAGGAACAATTCCATCTGGTTCTTGGAGCCTGAGGAAGCTATAAATTTCCTTTTGGATTCCTATCCGGAACTGGTCAAAAGATACCGGATCTACGGGGAAAAGAACTTAAGCAGATATAAGGTGCGCCACTCCCAGCCCAAGGTGGTGGCTAGCGTGGAGCAGGATGAAAAGGATTCCAACTGGTTCGATCTGAACTTAAGTGTGGATTATGACAATATCCAGATCCCCATAGACAAGATCTGGAAAGCCTGGATCCAGGGCAAGAGATATGTGCAGCTCAAAGACGGCTCCTACACCAGCCTGCCTGAATCCTGGCTCAAGAAGCTGGGCCACAAGCTAAGGGCCATGGGTCTGGATCCGGAAAAGCCCCCCAAGCAAAAGTATCAGAAGTTCGAGGCCCCGGTGCTGGACAACCTCCTGGAAGACCTACCAGAGACCAAGACCGATTCCTTCTGGAACAGCCTGAGGGAAAAGCTGCACGATTTCCAGGAGATAGAACAGATCCCCAAGCCCAGGGGTCTAAACGCCACTTTAAGGCCCTATCAATTGGAAGGTCTCAGCTTCCTGAACTTTTTGCACGAATACGGCTTCGGAGGGATACTGGCGGATGAGATGGGCCTGGGCAAGACCCTGCAGACCTTGGCCATGCTGCAGTACATGAAGGAAAAGAAAGGCCTGGAGGGCCCTCACCTGATCATAGTGCCCACTTCTGTGCTGCCCAACTGGCAAAGGGAAACCCAAAAGTTCCTGCCTGAGATGAAACAGCTGCTCATATATGGCTCTCGCAGGGAGGGTCTGTTCCAGGAGATACCCAACTCCCACCTGGTGCTGACCACCTATGCCCTATTGCGCAGGGATTTGGAGGACCTGAACAAGTACCAGTATACTTCAGTCATCCTGGACGAAGCCCAGAACATCAAAAACCCCAATACCATCACCGCACGCTCTGTGCGCAAGCTACGCACCAATTTCAAGGTCTGCCTCTCAGGCACCCCTATAGAGAACAACCTCTTGGAGCTATGGTCCTTGTTCGAATTTTTAATGCCAGGCTTTCTGGGATCCCAGAACGCTTTCCAGAAGGGTTTTGTCAAGCCCATTAAGGATGGGGACGAAGAGAGCCTTTCCTATCTGCGCTCCAGGGTCAGGCCATTCATCCTCAGGCGCAGTAAGGACGAGGTGGCCAAGGACCTGCCGCCCAAAGTGGAAAACGTGTACTTTGCCGCCTTGGAGAACGAACAGAAAGAGCTTTACGCCTCCCTGGCCAAGCGGCTTAAAGAGCAGGTCCTGCAGAAGGTGGAGGAAAAGGGCATGGCCCAAAGCCAGATGTCCATCCTGGACGCCCTTCTCAAGCTACGCCAGATCTGCTGCCACCCCCGCCTGCTCAAGCTGGATATGCCCGGCATGAGCACCAATCTGCCCTCTGGCAAGTTTGAGGCCTTTAAGGATCTGGTCAGCGGGATCATGGAGGACGGACATAAGGTCCTGGTATTCTCCCAGTTCGTGCAGATGCTGCATATCATCCGCTCCTGGCTGAACATGAACAAAATCCCTTACGCCTACCTGGACGGCTCCAGCAAGGACCGCTACGAGCAGGTAGAGAAATTCAATACCGATCCCCAGATCCCTATCTTCCTCATCTCACTGAAGGCAGGAGGCACAGGCCTGAACTTGACTGCTGCAGACTATGTTATCCATTACGATCCCTGGTGGAACCCTGCTGTGGAGGACCAAGCCACGGACAGGACCCACCGCATTGGCCAGACCAAGAAGGTCTTCTCCTATAAGCTGATCTGCGAAAGTACTGTGGAGGAGAAGATCCTGCAGCTGCAGGAGCAGAAGAAGGGAGTGGCGGATGCAATTATTCCTGGCCAGGAGCAGTGGAAGAACTTGACCAGGGAGGATCTGGAGATGCTGTTTGAAGTCTAGTTCCGCATAAGGTAGATACCATCAGCATTGATTACGATAGCGACAACTATCCCTGAAGCCCTCTATTCCTCCCTGGATAATCTTCCCTGGGTCCCAATCTCCTGTAGCCAGCGCTGTATAGCCTGCTCCAGGAGCCTGTAATAGGCATCGTTCCCGCCCAGGCCCTGCCTGGCAAAATAATAGTTTATCTCCAGCAGCAAAGGTCTTGCCTCTTGCCCTGGCCTGCCCCAAGGGAAGAGGACATCCACCCCTGCCAGGTTTATGCCGCTTTTGCTGCACAAATCCTGGACCAGGTCCACTCCCCTGGCCTGCAACCAAGGATCGCTGACCTGGTCTATAACTGCCCCGGCCTCCAGGTTGTGCCTGAATTCAGTATCATCAGCCTGACAGCGCCAATAGGAGTAAAACCTGTCCCCCAGAACAGCCACCCGCAGGGTACGGCCCTGGTTGGGTATGAACTCCTGGACCATGAAGCCAGAAAACCCGCTTTTTTCCATTCCTGCCAGGACCTGCAGCACTTCCCTGACCTGAGCCGAATCCTGGACCAGGAACACCAACCTGCCCTCAGCTCCGTAGTTGCTCTTGATAACCAAAGGATACTGCAGTCTCTGCAGGTAATCCTGGCTGCAAGGGGCTACTTCCGGAAATATGTCCGTCTGGGGATAAGGCAGGTTCAGATCCTGGAAGAGTCGGATCTGGCCCAACTTGCCTGGATATCTGTATCTAGGGGTGTACTCGGGGAAGACATGGGAACAGTGCTGTCTGCAGGCCCAAAAGAGTTTCTCCTGCCTGTGCTGGGGCAGGATGATGGCCTGGGCCCTTTGCATCCAGTAGATATCACTATGGTCGGGATCCCTGCCTGCGCAGAGCAGGCAGTGATCCCCGCTGAAAAGAGGATGAAAGGAAAGTATCATTCACCCTACATCCCTGCCCCGGTCACTGGACAGGAAAGCAGGGCCTGGTCTATTTCGCTTTGGGGCAGCTCATAATCTGTGAGCTTGCCCTGCAGATAAGCGTCATACGAGGCCAAATCCAAAAGTCCGTGTCCTGAATACAGGAATACGATGCTGGAGCCTGGCTCTGCCTCCCGGGCCACGTCCAAGGCAGCCTTGATGGCATGGGAGGTCTCTGGCGCAGGCATAAAGCCCTGGGTATTCAAAAAGAGCTGTGCAGCCTGGAAACATTCGTTCTGAAAATAGGCCCTGGGCTGTACCAGGCCTTCCTGAACCAAATTGCACAACAAGGGTGCCCCACCATGATACCTGAGCCCTCCGGAGTGAATAGGAGGAGGCATGAAGCTGTGTCCCAGGGTATGCATCTTGATAAGTGGGGTCAATCCAGCCATGTCCCCATAATCATAAACATATCTGCCCCGGGTCAAAGTGGGGCAGGCCCTGGGCTCCACCGCCACCATGTTTATGTTTTCTCCGCTTAGCTTTCTGGGCAGAAAAGGCAGGGCCAGGCCGGCAAAATTACTCCCGCCTCCCACGCAGCCCACCAGATAATCAGGCTTCTCTCCCAGCATCTTCAGCTGCAGCTCTGTCTCCAGGCCGGCTATGGTCTGGTGCAGGAGTACATGGTTCAGTACGCTCCCTAAGGTGTACTTGACCTCTGCATTGGCTGCAGCATCCTCTACAGCCTCGGATATGGCCAGGCCTAGACTTCCCTTGCACTCTGGATCATTTTCCAGGACTGCTCTTCCGCTTTGGGTGCTCGTGGAGGGCGAAGGGTGGATCTGGGCCCCATAGGCCTTGATCAGAATCTGGCGATATGGCTTTTGCTCATAGCTGACCCGGACCATGTATACGGTGCAGGCCAGATCCAACATGCTGCAGGCAAAGGACAGAGCTGTGCCCCACTGTCCTGCTCCGGTCTCCGTGGCTAGGCGGCTCACCCCTTCCCTTTTGTTGTAATAGGCCTGAGCCACTGCAGTATTGGGCTTGTGCGAGCCTGCAGGAGATACAGACTCATCCTTGAAATAAATCCTGCACTTGCTGTTCACTGCTTTTTCCAGGCCCAGGGCCCGAACTAGAGGGGTGGGCCTCCATAAGGAGTAGATATCCAGGATCTGCTCTGGGATGGGGATATGCCTGTCCGGGCTTAGTTCCTGCTCTATCAGGCCTTTGGGAAATATGGCTTCCAGCTGTTCAGGCTGCAAGGCCTGCTTGCTGCCTGGATCCAAAAAAGGGGCCAAAGGTGTGGGCAAGTCCGGAAGCGCGTTGTACCAGTGTCTGGGCATCTCGGACTGGGGCAAGTTGAACCTGGTCTGCATTTTGCTTTCTCCTGCCTGGTTTTTCTGCTGCAACTTATCACTACAACAAAACTTTTTGCCGCACTTCCAAACATTCCGGCGAAAGGTCGTCATCCTGGGCTTGATCCAGGACCGGAATCTAGGCTGAGAGCCAGACCCCCGGATTGGTGTCCGGGATGACGGGTTCAGAGCCAAGTTAAGGAAATAAAGGTTTCGTTGCAGTGTTATGGAGTACTGCGGAACAACACGCGCCTTGTACTGCAATTCTGGCCAGAGGGCAAGTGCAGAGTAGAGCTTTGTCTTTACAAGGGGGTCACCCATCTGTTCCTGGCTGCAATAAAGCACCATTGATCAGGCACTCCCTGTCTATGCTGGAATACCGGCCTTTGCATCCAAGCCAAGAGATCCTGATAGGCCTGATAGATCTGCCTGAACCTGATATTAGAGCCTCCCTGGTCAGGATGGTGTTCCAAGGCTGCCTTGCGGAATGCAGCCTTGATCTTCTCCTCTGCCTTTGGGCCATCCTGCAGCTCCCAGGATTTTAGTCTGAGCACGGTCAGCTGCCTGGAGATCCTGGCTGCAAAGCACTGCTGCCTGGGCTGTACACTATGGACTGGGAACATCCTTGTGCTGCCCTGCCTTAAAACCTCACGGCCAGCTTGACTGTTGCTCCGGGCCTGATTCTTTTCTCCCCACCAAACAGAACCCAGGTCAAAGACCATGCGATTAATATCCTGGGCAGGCCTCTTGCCTGGACTGCGGGAATAGAAATAACTGTGCACATCCTGGGCAGAGCCCTGGGGCAGGACGTTCAGGACAAGCAGCTCCTGGCTGAAGGCAAAGGTGGCGTATCTGGTATTCAGCAGCCGCAAGATATTGTTGAACCAGCGCAGCTTGAAGACAAACTCTTCCTTGCAGCCTGGTCTGCAGTACCTCTGCCTGAGCTTCTCCAGGGGCCTGCCGCAGGCCAGGCAAAGGCCCTGGCCATTTTGCCCTTTTTGTTTGTTTTGTTCCTTTAACTGTCCTGGCATGATTCCCATTCGCCAGGAGCGTTTTCCGTAGCGGAAAACACCCTGGTCCTACTCCTTCCAAAGTGGCAATCCGGTGGTGGAATCAAAGTCCCTTTCCAGCCTGGCACCTTGAAATTCCTGGATAAAGCCCTCTCCAGCGAATATGGAGCAGCCAGGCACCAGGTGTCCGCCATAGACCCTGCCCTGGCTGTCAGAAAGCGTTATATGGGCATGCACTATGACCTCTCCCTGCTTAAGGGAAATATTGCCCAAACAACTGAGTATCTCCCATTCACCGGGCAGCTCGAGTCTGGCATATTCCTGCTTTTCCTGGTCATAATAAGCTACCGCCGCAGACTGCACTGCACCGATAACCTCTACTCTGCCTGTCTGTACTTCTTTTTCCCTGCAGATATCGCCCAAGGCCTGCAGCAGATCCTCACCATGGGGCAGCCTGAAGACGAAGCTTTGTCCTGCTTGAATATTTTGTACAAACACTTTTCCTGCTCCTTTTTTAGAGGTTAGCTACCACCTGCCAGGGGCTTCTGGCCCCAAGCCCAGCGCTCAAAGCCTGAATCTGTCATATTCCCTTTTATATCGCAAGCATGCCCTGCATGATCCAGTTTGGACTACAGACATTTTCAAGCTTGACCGGCAGCTTGTCTTTGCCTTACTATCCACCGGATTTAGCAGCCAATCCATTTTGCATAGCAAAATACCGATCAATAATTCCCGGCTGAACCAAATAGTTACCAGAGCTCCAAAGGAGCCTAGTATGCGCAGCAAGAAAGAACAATGTCCCCGGGTCAAGTTGAATACTGATTCTTGCCCCTGCACTTATCCGGATTGCTCCAGACACGGCTTATGCTGCGAGTGCATCCAATACCACAGAGTGCGAGGGGAGCTGCCTGCCTGCTACTTCACCCCGGAGGAAGAAAAGACCTATAATCGCAGTCTGGAATTTTACTTTCAGCGCCACTTTAAGTAGACTGCGCAACTATGTCTGAAAACTATTTCCTGGATCGCATTCTGGGCCTGATCTGCAGCGTATTCGAGGCCTATTCTGCTGTACTGTTTCTGGCCGAGGGAGACAAGGGCTACAGGCTTGCGGCCCATTTCAGCCTGGGAGACAATGTGCGAAAGGATCTCTGGCTGGAGCCAGGCCAGGGTCTGGTAGGCTGGATCATCCGCAACAACCAGCCCCTGTTGATCAACGATTTTGACCGCTCAGGGGATTGCCTGGGCTACTACCCCTCTGAGGCAGAATCCAAGATCAAGGCCTTTATGGGCTGTCCCTTGAGCAATGCCCAGGGAGTGCTTTGCCTGGACAGCAAGAAAAGCTACTCCTTCAGCGCCAAGGATCAAAAGATCCTGCACCAATTCGTACAGTTGGTACAGGCCCTGCAGGACGCATTCTGGGAGCAGGGCATCAGCAAACAGGAGCGCAATTACTATCTTTGTTTGCAGATGCTAAGGAGCCTTAGGCTAAAGCACCCCAAGTGGTCCTTTTTTCTGCAGAGCCTATTGCAATGTGTGGCTGAGTACACTGGATTTAGCCACTGCTTCCTGGCTGCCAGGGATGAAAGAGGCCAGAATTTCTTCCTGGAGGGCTGGAATCAGGACATTTTCAGCAGCCCGGAAGAGCACCAGAGGGGCTTTCGCATGGACGAGGGCTTGATCGGCTGGGTTTTCCGCAACCACGCCTTTGTCAGCACCGCAGACCAGGACAGCAAGGCCAACCGCACTCCCCTTTTCGAAAAAAAGAGTAAGGCCAAGCACTTTTCTAGCGTTATCTGTGTGCCCTTGGTGGTACATATGCGCACCAGAGGGGTTCTGGTCCTGGCCAGTGAGCAATATCAGGCCTCTGGTCAGGAGCTAAAGGAGTTCATGCTTCTGGCAGGGGATTACCTGGCCCTTTTCCTGGAGAACCTGTATCTGAAGAATCGTCTGCGGCAGCAGCCCCAAAGCGAGAACAAGCAGGACTGATCAAGAGACTGAACATTATCCCTGCAAGGTGGAAGACATGGTGATCAATAGACTCTTTAAGTTTTTCGGCAAGAATCTGGCCATGGATCTGGGTACGGCCAATACCCTGCTTTACACTCCCAAAGACGGAATAGTCCTTAATGAGCCCTCTGTGGTGGCTTTGGACAGCAGAACAGACAAAATTATCGCAGTGGGCAGGGAAGCCAAGGAATTTTTGGGCAGGACACCGGAACGAATCCGGGCGGTTCGCCCCTTGAAGGACGGGGTTATAGCTGACTTTGAGGTCACCAAGGCCATGATCGCTTTTTTTATCCACAAAGTGATCCGGGGGCTGCAGCTGATAAAGCCCAAGATCGTGATCTGTGTGCCTACAGGCATCACCCAGGTGGAAAAACGGGCAGTGATCGAATCCGCACAACAGGCTGGAGCCAGGGAGGTAAGGCTGGTGGAGGAGCCCATGGCTGCCGCAATCGGAGCCGGCCTGCCCATAAGTCAGCCCAGGGGCAACATGGTAGTGGATATAGGAGGGGGCACCACTGAAGTGGCGGTGATCTCCCTGTCTGCTGTGGCCTATGCAGAGTCTGTACGGGTGGCTGGAGACGAAATGAACGAGGCCATCCAGCGCTATGTCAAATCAGAATACAAGCTTTTGATAGGTGAAAACGCTGCAGAACATATCAAGCTCGCAATCGGCTCAGCTTTTGAGCAGCAGGAGGACAAAACAGCCCAAGTCTCAGGCAAGAGCATGGTGGATGGCAGGCCTGTACGGGTGGAGCTGAATGCAGCCCAGATCAGGGAAAGCATCAAAGAGCCTGTATCAGCTATCACCTTGGCGGTGCGCAATGCCCTGGAGAAGACTCCGCCTGAGCTGGTTACGGATATTGCGGAAAACGGCCTGCTACTAGCAGGAGGAGGAGCCCTGCTGCAGGGCCTGGATTCCTTGCTCATACAGGAAACTGGTATCGCCGTTCACGTGGATGAGGAGCCCCTGACCACAGTACTCAGGGGTACAGGCGAGGCCCTGAAGCACGAGAGGGCCTTCAGCTCAGTGTTTATTAACTAGTGTATTGTCTAATATAAAATGTTACCCTTGTTATGCATAATCGGTCATAAATATGGACTAGGACCACGATTGGGATAGCAAAAGCAAGGTTTGCATTTCTTTATTGTTGCCGCAATCGCATTCGATACTGATGATATCTGCCTCATTAAGATAACAAGAGCAGAGTTATGCGCGAGATCCTGCACAAAACTGCAGAGATTATACTTGAGGCTGGAAAAATCATCCTGGAGCACTGGCAGCAACAGGGCCAAGTCAGGCATAAGGGCAGGATAGACCTGGTCACTGACACAGACCTGGCTGTAGAGGAGTATTTAAAGCAATCCCTGGCCAACATTTTGCCTGAGGCTAAGTTTCTGGCTGAGGAATCCTCTCCAGAGCAAGACCCAGGCAGCCTGTGCTGGATCCTAGATCCCCTGGATGGGACCACCAATTTTGCACATAGATTGCCTGCTGTGGCTATCTCTGTAGCCCTGTATCAGGGACAAGCCATCAGCATGGGCCTGGTGTATCTGCCCAAGACTGGAGAGCTATTCCAGGCCCTGCAGGGTGAAGGCGCCTTTTTGAACCAGGAACAGATCTTTGTTTCCCAGCAGACCGATTTGGAAAAAGCCCTGATCGCCACAGGCTTTCCTTATGATATCCGGGAGAAGCTAGATGAAGTCATGCCCAGACTGGGCCGGGTTTTGGCCAAGAGCCAGGGAGTGCGCAGGATGGGCTCTGCAGCAGTGGACCTAGCTTATACAGCCTGCGGCAGGATGGACGGCTTCTACGAGCAGGGGCTTAAACCCTGGGACACTGCAGCAGGTCAGCTCCTGGTGCAGGAGGCAGGAGGCAGGGTCAGCAGATTCGATCCCCAGCTGCAGCACAATCTAAGGTCCCCGGACATCCTGGCCAGCAATGGGCAAATACACGCTGAGCTAAGCAGCCTGCTGCTAGAAAATGACGAATAAGGGGCGGACATCACTGCTAGCTGAACAATATCCCCAGACGCCAGAAATAAAGCAGCCCTGGTGTAAGGAGATGGGCAAAGGATCCGGCCAGCACATCCAGCTCGTTCTTATGTACAAATGCCCCGGTTTGTATCTCAGCCGGATCCGGAGTCGGAGCTTGGGCACAGCGACCTGCTGAATAGAGGTATACAAATTCGTGCCCGGTCTCAGGACTGGCAGGAAGCTCCCATACCAGCCGCAGGCGCTTGATATGGATGCCCAGCTCCTCTTTCAATTCCCTCTGGGCTGCCTCCAGGGTGGACTCCCCTAGCTGGACATGACCTGTGGCTGAAAGGTCCCAATAACCAGGATAGGGCTTTTTTTGACTGCTGCGTTGTTGTAGGTAGAGCTGATTATTGGTATTGTATACAAGAACAAGCACGCTTCTATGCAAGAGACCTAGCCTGTGCACCTCTGCCCTGGGAAAGGCGGCCAGGGGACGATTGCGCTCATCCATGACCTCTAGGATTTCCTTTTGCACAGAAATATAGTTTTTGCTTTCAGGCATTAGTCAAGAATAGCAGAACTTGAAGGGCAAGCCAAATCCAGGCATTTGCCCTCTAGAAACAAGCCCAAGGAGGGAAAAAGTCATGCTTTCCATCCAGGATGTAGAACTGCAGGGCAAAAAGGTCCTCTTGCGGGTGGACTTTAATGTGCCTTTAAAAGAGGGCCAGGTGGTGGATGACAGCAGGATCAGGGCTGCATTGCCCACTCTGCAACATATCCTGGAACAGGGCGGGTTGCCTGTTATTTGTTCCCATCTGGGCAAGCCCAAGGGAAAATTTGTGCAGGAACTTTCCTTGCAGCCAGTGGCAGAAAGACTTTCCAGGCTCCTGCAGCAAGAGGTGGTCCTGGCTCCAGACTGCATAGGTCCAGAGGTCAAATCCAGGCTGCAGGAACTAAAGTCGGGTCAGGTACTGCTTCTGGAAAACCTAAGATTCCATCCTGGAGAAACCTCCAATGATCAGGAATTCAGCAAGGAGCTTGCCTCTTTGGCAGAGGTTTATGTCAATGATGCCTTTGGCGTGGTGCACAGGGCCCACGCCTCAGTGCATGGGGTGCCCCAACAGTTTTCCCAGGCCTGTGCCGGGCTCTTGCTGCACAAGGAAGTGGAGTATTTAACCCAGGCCCTGCTTAAGCCTGAGCATCCCTTTGTGCTCATATCTGGCGGATCCAAGGTTGCAGACAAGCTGGGCATACTGCAAAATTTGATGCCCAAAGTGGACAGGATCATTGTGGGCGGAGCCATGTCCAACACCTTTCGCAAAGCCCAAGGCTATCCTGTGGCCAACTCCAAGACCGAGGATGATCTCCTGGCCTCTGCCAGGCAGCTCATGGATCAGGCCAAGGCAAAAGGAGTAAGCTTCTATTTGCCTGTGGACTATGTCCTGGCCCAAGGCCCCAAGAGCCAGAGCCCCAGTGGAGTGTTTCCTTTTCAGGATCTTCCTGAGCAGGACATGATCCTGGATACAGGCCCGGCGACCCACGCCTTGTTCTCAGAGGTGCTCAAGGATGCCCGCACCGTGGTCTGGAATGGACCCATGGGCGTGTTCGAGAATCCAGCGTTTTCCCAGGGCTCTGTAGGCCTGGCCCAAAGCATGGCCAGCTTGGAGAATGCCTTGACAATTGTCGGCGGGGGGGATACAGACGCTTTGATCCATGATTGTCAGCTGCAAGACAGGATAAGCTTTATCTCCACTGGTGGTGGATCCTTTCTGGAATTCATGGAGGGCAAGGATCTGCCCGGATTGCAGGTTCTGGGATTTCAGGCCCAAAAGGGGTAACTATGCAAAATTACATCTGCGCCAACTGGAAAATGCACAAGACCAAGCAGGAGGCTGCTCAAACCGTATCCAGCCTGATCTCAGCCTTACAGGCCACGGAGCTGACTGGAGCAGAAGTGGTGATCTTCCCAGCCTTCACCGCCTTGGATGCAGTAGTCCAGGCCTTGGAGTCCAGGCCAGAGCTCCAACTAGGGGCCCAGAACTTCTACCCTGCCCTGGAGGGTGCCTACACCGGGGAGATCTCCTTGCCTATGCTGCAGGACTCAGGCTGTTCCTATGTCTTGGTGGGTCATTCTGAACGCAGGCATGTCCTAGGAGAAGACAATGAGTTTGTGGGCCGCAAGCTGCGCTTTGCCCTGCAACAGGGCATGAAGGCAATACTCTGCATAGGAGAAACCCTGCAGCAAAGAAAACAGGACCAAGTAAGCGAGATATTGTCTGCGCAGCTGCAAAGCGCTTTGCAGGATATCTCCCAGGACAGGATCAAGGACAGCCTGCTCGTAGCCTATGAACCGGTTTGGGCTATCGGCACAGGAGAGGTGGCCAGGGAACAGGATATAGCCCAGGCCCACTCTTTGGTTTTGGAGCAGCTGTTGGCCTGGTTTCCTAAAGAGGGTCAGCAGATACCTATCCTGTATGGCGGCAGCGTAAAGCCGGAGAACAGTAGACAGATAATGGACATTGACAATGTGCACGGCTTGCTGGTAGGGGGAGCGAGTTTAAAGGCAGAGGCCTTTAGCAAGATTGTGCAAAGTGGCTGTAAGGCCTAATAAATCTTTCTTAGCGGAGGTAGTCAAGATTGGGTACGCTCATTCTGACCATTCATATCATTGCCTGTATCTCCTTGGTGCTCTTAGTACTGATGCAATCCGGAGACCAGGGCATGGGGGTCATATTCGGAGGCTCCAGCTCCTCCTTGTTCGGAAGCAGCGGAGCCGGAGGCATACTTTCCAAGCTAACCATAGCCATGGCAATTATCTTCTTTGTCACTTCCCTGTCCTTTGCCTATTTCCACGGGAACGACTCCAGTAGCCAGCCAGCATCTGTAATGGAGGAGAGCCTGCCTGAAGCAGATCAGGAGCAGGCACCAGCCCCTGAGGAAGGGCAATAGCTATCTCCTTGCCTATAAATAGAAAAACAAGTATGATTCCCTTTTGCAGCCGAGGTGGTGGAACCGGTAGACACGCTATCTTGAGGGGGTAGTGGGCAAACGCCCGTGGGGGTTCGAATCCCCCCCTCGGCACCAAAAAAGAAATCAAGATGGTTCAGGGCATTGACCCCGGCCGCCTTTGTTTTGACCCTAATAGGTCAGTGTCATACCTCCGTCAAATAGCATGTCTCCGCCCACCAGATAGCTGCCGAAGCTGGAGCTGCCAAAAAGGAAAACATTGGCCACCTGTACAGGGGTCATCATTTCCTTGACCCTGGATCTGCCCATCATTATTTTTTGGACCACTTCCTCCTGGGATATGCCCTGCTGCTTGGCTTGTTCCGGGATCTGATTCAGGGCCAGGGGGGTCTTCACAAACCCTGTGCTCACAGTAAAAGAGCGGATCCTGCCTTCCCCTTCGGCTGAGATGGACTGGCTGAGCGCCCGCAGACCAAACTTGGTAATATTGTATACCGGCTTGTTTTTAGTGCAGATGTGGGCGTGTACAGAGGCCATGTTCCCGATTACGCCGCAGCCGTTGCTAGTATTTTGCATATGGGGAATACAGAGCTTGGACAGGAAGAACGGGGCCCTGAGCATTAGGGCCTGCATCTGGTCGTACTTCTGCATGGGGAAGTTCTCCACCGGATCTATGTGCTGGATCCCTGCGATATTGAATAGATACTTTATGCTGCCTATTCCTGCTGCCTGA
>JBNJDO010000013.1:0-34128 GCA_051744965.1 Thermodesulfobacteriota bacterium
GAGGAAGAGGAGGAAGCATTTACCTTCCCCCTGGACAATGATATGCCTCAAATTTAAGCAAGCAATCACAACCAAGGCGTTTGTAAGGAGACAAGCAGATCATGACAGATGAGAACCAGGAAAAAAGTTTTGCCCAGCTCCTTGAAGACAGTGATTTCACCGTGGGAGCAGAGCTCAAGATCGGGGACAAAATTCACGGCAGAATTATCGCGGTGGGCAAGGAGCAGGCCTATGTGGACACTGGGACCAAGACAGACGGAGTCGTCGACAAGCAGGAGCTCACAGACCAGGATGGCCATTTCCCCTATCAGGAAGGAGATGAGCTGGAGCTTTTCGTGATCTCCCGCCAGCGCAACGAGATCAAGCTCGGCCGGTCCATGGGTGCGGCGGATGGAGGCCTTGAACAACTGGAACAGGCTTTACAGAACCAAATCCCAGTTCAAGGCAAAGTGCAGGAGACCTGCAAAGGTGGATTCCGGGTTCGGGTCATGGGCAAAACCGCCTTTTGCCCCTTAAGCCAGATTGATATCCGGCCAGTGGACGAACCTGAAAAAATGGTCGGGGAGAGCTTTGATTTTTTGATAACCCGTGTCGAAGAAAAGGGCCGCAACATTGTGGTCTCCAGGCGGGTCCTGCAGGAAAAAGAGCGGGATGAATCCTTGCAAAACCTGCGGAAAAGCGTCCAAGAAGGAGATATTTTGGACGGTACCGTGACCAGGCTGGTCCCCTTCGGGGCCTTTGTCCAGATCGCCCCCGGGCTGGAGGGATTGGTCCATATCTCGGAAATGTCCTGGTCCAGAAACATTACTCCAGAAGAAGTGGTCAGCCCCGGGGACGATGTCCAGGTCAAGCTCTTGGGCCTGGAAGAGCAGAACCAGGGACAACCCCGGATGCAACTGTCCATCAAGCAGACCCGGAGCAATCCCTGGGAGGATGTGGCCCCCACATTTCAATCCGGTAGCGTGGTCAAGGGAACCGTGACCAGAACAGCCCCCTTTGGGGTCTTTGTGGAGATCGCCCCGGGTATCGAGGGATTGGTGCACATCAGTGAGATGAGCTATGTCAAGCGGGTACATAAGCCTGAGCAGGAAGTGAGCACAGGTCAAAGCATTGCCGTCATGGTCAAGGACGTGGATTTACAAGCCCGCAGAATATCTTTGAGCATGCGGGATGCAGAGGGCGATCCCTGGGCAGGGATAACCGAACGCTTTGCTCCGGGACAGATCGTGTCCGGAACCATGGACAAACGGGAGGACTTCGGTCTGTTCATCCGCCTGGAACCTGGTGTGGTCGGGCTCATGCCCAAGTCCAAAATCCATCAGGAAGCCGGAGCCGCGCCCGAGGTGCAAATGGATAAGCTCAAGCCTGGAGACACAGTGTCCGTAGCCATCGAGGCCATTGACGCGGATAACCGGCGCATGACCCTGGCTCCAGCCGATGCGGCCAAGGCTGAAGACTGGAAGTCTTATGCCCCCCAGGATGAAGGCGAGAAACTGGGGACCCTGGGCCGCAAACTGCAGGAGGCCCAGCGCAAGAAGCAGGGGAAATGATCGATTCAAGCGCCTGAGCAGGAAAGCAATTTCCGTGTACTTCGCTGCACATTGCGGGCTTGACCTGGAGCCAGACTTGCTGGAGCTTTATCCCGATTCAGAATCGGTCAACCGTGCCCTTCGCCAGTATACCCAAGAGCATGACTTGTGGTAAGCCTCAAATACATTAATTATTACATTTTGCTCCTTTCTTGGGGAATAAGCAAACAGATTGATCACAAATTGTGCGGCATGCGCAGGTGGTCCCATCTATGGGTTATATGGCATTGCCAGCATTCTTCACGGGGCGGCAAGGTACCTTCCAGGCGCCATTCTGTATGCCCTTCTTGGATTTCTTTCCAGAACTGCTCGTGATAATGCGAATCCGGAGCCTGATGGCAGCGTTGGCAGTTCCTGTTGTCATCCGGCGGATGCCTGAAACCCTCGATTCCCCATTCTCCGATCCTGTGGCACTCCAGGCAGTCGTTGCCGAATTTCGAGTCATGGGGATCCACATGACACTGAAAGCATTTCAGCTCACCACTCAATAGCGTGTGGTCCATCTGCACAATATCTGCCCCTACTCCCTGGTGTTCAGTGTGGCATTCAAGGCAGTGCTTTTCAGCTTCATGGAATCGGAGTTGTGGCTTCAACTCCTTGGCATCACTAAAAACATGGCACTGCAGACACATTTGTTCATCTACCCCTTTCCAAGGTACGTGACAGTTTTGGCAATCTTCAAACATTTCGTGCGCACTACTGAGACTGCCAGGCTTGGCTGCTTGTTCTTCGCTGTAGAGCCAAACAGCAAAGCCGACAATAAAGAGGAAAGCCATAATACCAACTATATGCCTTATCATGGCAGCCACCGGATACCGTAGTATAGCATGGTCAGCACATGGACTATAATCAAGACAAACAAAAACGCGGAAAGCACATAATGTGCCTGGGTCCACCAAGAAAACACATGCTTGAGCCGGTCAAAAAAGGTTACTGTATACTCCATTTCCGCAATGCTCCGCGCCTCCTCCCAGAGCCTTTGGCATTGCTCCATGGATTCGGCTTCGCTATCTCCAGAAGCTTCAGCATGCATTGCTTCTTTTGCATTGCTGTCCCCTGCCCTGGTCGCACATAGCGCGAGAACCCCTTTTTTCTGCTCCTCAAAACGAGTTTTGAGCAATTCCAGATCCTTTTTCTGCTTCCGCAGGGAACGATTGACCTTGCCATATAAAAACCGCCCGATAATGCCTGAAAGCACTACGATTAACAGGGCCAGAAAAAGCAGAGTACCGATAAGGCTGTCATATTTGTGCGCCGAATGAATAAGCACCAGAGTCGGACCAAGCAAGCCGTAAGTGATGTGGGTATTCAACGGATTCTGCCGGCCCTTCTTTTTCAAAACCCGTTTGCGAAATGGATATATCAGGGTCAGAAGAATAAAGACCGTGCCTGCAATGCCGAAGCCATGCCCCAGGGCGCTTCCTGCAAAAGTCGGATCGCGGTGATAAGCCATGCTCAACACCAGAAAAACAAAAAAACCAGCCATCAAGGCCTGGATATTCCTTTCTGTCCACATAGGCTTTGATATCCGCTAAGGCCTGCTTTTAAATGTCCAGGGAGATGTCAGTCTTGGGTACGGCCACACAGGGCAAGACCATGTTTTGCTCCAGGTCTTCATCTTCCAGTCCGTCATCAACCTCCATGTCTACCTCCCCGGAAAGGAGACGGGTCTTGCACGTGCCACAGATGCCAGCTTCGCATTCAGTCTCAATCTTGATGCCATTTGCTTCTGCCAGCTCGAGCAGACTGGCATGGGATCCGTCCCATTGAGCCGTTTTTTTTGATGCTGCGAACTCCACTTTTAATGCCATGTTCATTCCTCCTTTGAAATTTCTGCTAACAGTTTCTGCATGCGCTTGTATCTTATGAACATTCCTGCAAGCGCAGCAATCAAGAACAAGACCAGAAAGATCATGGTGAAAAAATGCGCCCAGGAAATGCCCAGAACGCCTTGCTGCTGGTCAACATACTTGTCTGAAATCTTCATTTCATCCTTGAACCACTGAACATCCTGATCCTGGACAGGCTGCTGCTCCAAAGCCTGCGCCTCGTTTGGGGCAGCATGGAGAAAATGCACATATCCGGTGACATGCAGCAGGCAAATAAGAGCCAGCAGGCTGAGGAGATTGTGTGCCGCGCGAAAGCGAGATAATGTCATTGGATCTTCCCCTTGGTCTTGCAAGAAGCTTTCTGGACAATCATGGAGCAGAAAATGGCAAAAAGATTGTACCCCGTGGCCCAAGCCAGATTCTGCAGCATTTTATGGCGCTTGTGTTCTTGCATCTAAAATCTGTTTATTGCAAGTGATGCAGGTCCATGCCCATGCCCGGGAGGGCTTGTCCGCAATGCACACAACATCCCTGATCCAGGTTAACTGCCTCAGCCAGAAAACTGGAGCGGTCCAGGAGCTTGCTTCCGCATTGATGGCACAGGGTATGCCTGTACTCTGTCTGGGGCACATTGCCCAGATATACATAGCGCAGTCCTGCTTGCAGACCGATCTCTCTGGCCGTCTGCAAGGTCTGCAGGGGCGTGGCCTGCTGATTACTCATGCGGTGTCCAGGCTGGAAAGCCAAAAGATGCCAGGGAGTTTCTGCCCCCAAAGAGACAATAAAATCTGACATATCCCTTAGTTCAGCTAAGCTATCGTTCAAGCCAGGAATAATGAGTGTGCTCACTTCCAGCCAGATCCCGGCCTTCTTCAGAAGGCGCAGGGACTGCAGTACCGGCTTCAGCCTGGCGCAGCACTGCTGCACGTAGAAACCATCCCGGAAGGACTTGAGGTCCACATTTGCTGCGTCCAGGATCGGAGTCAGGCCCTCAAGCACCCTGGGGGTCATAAAGCCGTTGCTCACAATGACCTGGGCCAGCTTGGATTTTTGTCCCAGATGAGCCACATCCCAAGCGTACTCCATGAAGACCGTGGGCTCGGTATAGGTGGCAGCGATGCTGGAGCAGTCGGTCTGCATTGCCTCCAACACGATCCCTTCTGCAGAGATATCCTGCACCCGCCTGGTACCCAGAACCTTTTTGGGCTGGGCTAGGTCCGCATTCTGGCAAAAAGAGCAGCGAAAATTGCAGCCCACTGTCCCATAGGAGTAGCTCAGGCTGCCTGGATAGAAATGATACAAGGGCTTTTTCTCTATGGGATCTACATGCCTGGCCACTGGCCTGCCGTAGACCAGGCTCCAGAGAATGCCCTTCCTGTTCTCGCGTACATTGCACAAACCTCGTTCCCCTGGAGCAATGTGGCAGGCATGGGCACAGAGAACGCACCTGACCGCACCATCCCGCATCTGAAAGTACCAAGAAGCCTCGCGCATAGCCACTTCCTTTCCGGATTCTAGGGCAAAAAGGAATTGTCCGAGATGCTTACTCTGCAATTCATGCAATGAGCGTTCCTTTTCCAGGCCTTTGTGCATAAAAAACAATTATTGTGCCCAAGGACCCGGCTTCCTGTGATAAGGGGCCGTAAGGGAAGGTACATGGAGGGTGGTATGTATTGAGACCAGGCCAGGATACAGCCAAAACTCGTAACTTGGGTGCTACCCAGGGCCACACCTGGCTGTGACAGGCCACAAAAAGATGCTTTGGAGCTGTTGTGCTGGGCAGGCTAAGTCCTCTTCAGGAAAGAAGCTTCAAGCAGCACCCACTCCAGGCAAGCGCTCAGTATCTCTGCTTGGTCATTTCAGGGGCAGGCCCAGCTTGTGCAGCTTGCGGTACAGGGTCTTGCGGTGAATTCCCAGCAATTGAGCAGCCCTGAGCTTGTTGCCCTCTGCTTGGGCCAGGGCCTGCTCCAGGTCCTTGCGGGTCACTTTCCTGGGCTTGTCCGAACTCTGGTTCAGGTGGCCCGCATTGCTGTACTCAATGAGCTCCCGGGGCAGATGCTCGACAAAGACCTCGCCACCAGGGCTGAGAAGGCAGCCGTGCTCCATGGCGTGCTTTAGCTCACGCACATTGCCCGGCCAATCATAGCTAAACAGGATATTCATCACCTGGTTGGAGACCCCCAGGATCTCCTTCTGGAATTCCCGGCTGAAGTGTTGGCAAAAATGATCCACAAGCAGGGGGATATCCTCTTTGTGCTCTCGCAAGGGGGGTACAAAGATATTTAGGACCTTCAGGCGATAATAAAGGTCCTCGCGGAACAAGCCCTGGGAAATTTTCCGGTCCAGATCTGCATTGGTGGCAGATATAATTCGCACATCCACAGAGATAGTCTTGCTGGATCCTACCCGTTCAAATGATTTTGTCTCCAGAACCCGCAGCAGCTTGAGCTGGATCCGCAGGGAACATTCGCCTATTTCGTCCAGGAAAATAGTCCCCTTGTGCGCAGTTTCGAAACGCCCCGTCTTGTCCTTGTACGCACCTGTAAATGCCCCTTTCACGTGCCCAAAAAGCTCACTATCCAGCAATTCCTCTGAAAGGGCAGAGCAGTTCACCCTGCACAAGGGGCCACCTGAGCGGTGCCCTGCATAATGCAGGGCCTCCATCACCCCCTCCTTGCCAGTCCCGCTCTCTCCTGTAATGAGCACAGTGGAGTCCACATTGGCCAGCTTGCGGATCATTGCATACACCTGCTGCATGGCTGGACTCTTGCCAATGATATTCCTGAATTGCCTGCGCTCCTGCAGCTCCTCCTCCAGCTTCTCCTGCCTGGAGATATCCCTGACTATCAGGGTCGCGCCAGTCACAACCCCTTGTTCATCCCTGAGCGGGACCGTGGTAGCCAGGCTTACCCTTTGCTCATCCTGCAGACAGGGGCACTCCACCCTGTGGTTGAGCACCTGCCGGTTCTCGCGCAGGGTATACTCCAGCAGGCGCAGGCAGCACTGCCCTTCCTTGTGCTGCCTTAGCTCATGCAAGGGTTGTCCAGGGACCAGGCCCGCATCAAAATGGCAATTGGAGTTTATGGAGTGGTTAAACCTCAAGACATTGCCCTGGACATCCACAGTCAGAATGCCATCTGGCAGGCTATCAAAAATGGACTCCAGCTGGGTGCGATAGAACTCATTTTCCTGCAGGGCCCTGGCCAGCATATCCTGGGCCTGCTGCTTTTCCCTGGCCAGCTCCAGGTTGCGTACCGCCATGTCCAGGGCATCATTTAGCACACTGAGATTGTCCAGGGACTTGATCACGTAGTTTGTGGCCCCAAAGCGCATTGCCTTGATCACATCCTGCATATCCCCCACACCCGAGATGACCAAGACCGGGACCCCTTGATTCTCGGCCCTGATCCTCTCCAGTACCTGGAAACCGTCCATCCCGGGCATGCGCAGATCCAGGAGCACCACATCCGGAACATGGCTGGCAAAGGAGTCAAGGCCTTCCGGCCCGTTTGCGGCCAGAACCACCTCATAGCCGCTTTCACGCAGGAATGCTCCGATAACTTCCCGGCTCATGCCGTCATCATCTATGTAGAGAATGCAATACTTGGACATGCAGACATCTTGCTATAGGTTCTCCACGAACTGCCTGAGCTCCCTCAAGGCGCTCCAAGCCTCACGTTCCAATTCCGGAAGCCAGGAGTCCAGGTAAGGGGCGTCCTCCTGGACACTGGCCTGCTCCAGGGCCAAGGCCAGGTTGACCACCCGGTTCGCCCCGATCAGGGCAGCATTGCCCTTGAGGGTATGGGCCATATGCTCCAAGGCACTCCAGTCCCTGCTGTCCAGGGCAGAGCGCATTTCCGGAAGCATCTCTTGCACACTCCTGGAAAACTCCTGCAGCACCTTCTCCAAGAGGCTTTTTTTGCCCTGGAACTTGCTTTGCAAGGTTGCTTTGTCCAGCTGCCCATCCCGCAAGGCGCGCACCCCATGTATCCCTGATGCAGAACATATCCACATCAGGGGCTGACATCCTGTTTTACAGATTACGATTCTGGACCTGTTTTGTAAATCCGATCCTGACCAAGAACCTCTTGCATGGCAGCAAACAACCTTTCAAAACTAACTGGCTTGACCACATACTGATCAAATCCTGCATTTTTAAAACGCTGCATTTCCTGTTCCGTTGCCGTATGGGCAGAAAGCCCTATGACTGGGATCTCGGGGTTCATGACCAGGGGATCAGCAGTACGAATGCGCAGAGTTGTCTCTATCCCGTCCAGGACAGGCATCCTGATGTCCATAATGATCAGATCGAAGCTGCTCCTGCTTAGCTCTTGCAAGGCCTGCTGTCCGTTTTCAGCCACCACCACCCTATGCCCGTGAGAAGTAAGCAGGTCCTGGATGAATACCTGATTCATCTTTTGATCCTCAACCAAAAGGATGCGCTGGGAAGGGAGCTCTGCCTGCTGGGCCCCTTCCAGACAGTCCTCTGCCTCTGCAGCAACCTGCCCATCTGTTTTCAGGACCAACTCCAGGTAGAAAGTGCTTCCTTCTCCTGGCTCGCTCTCCGCCCAGATTCTTCCTCCCATCTGCTCGCTGAGATTCTTGCAGATGGCCAGCCCAAGTCCAGTGCCCTGCTCTGGGGACAGGGCATCCTGATCTCCCTGAGCATAGGACTCAAAGATGGTCTGCAGCTGCTGGGGATCGATGCCCCGGCCAGTATCCTGGACCTTGAACAGCACGGTGCTTTGCCAGAGATCTCCATCCCTGCTGCATGGGGCCAGCTCCAGCTGTTCTGCCTGTAAAGAAACCCAGCCCTGCTGGGTGTATTTTATGGCGTTGCTCACCAGATTTATCAGTATTCTTTTCAGCCTTGCGGGATCCCCGATCAGGCTTATGGGCAAACGCTCGTCCACAGCCAGACTGTACTTGAGTCCCTTTTCCGAGGCCAAAAACTCCATTTCTTTGCCCACATTATGCAGCAGATGCCGCAGCCGGAACTCCTTTTCCTGCAGGGTAAATCTGCCGGCTTCCGCCTTGGACAGGTCCAGGAGATCATTCAAGAGCCAAAGCAAGGACTCTGCAGAATCCTTGGCCACTTGGATCCTTTCCCGCTGCTTGCCAGGGATATCCCCTAAAAGAGCCAGCCTGAGCATACCCAGGATTGAATTCATCGGGGTCCGGATCTCGTGGCTCATCCTGGCCAGGAATTCAGATTTGTGACTAGAGGCCTGCTCTGCAGTCTTCCTGGCCTCTTCAGCCTTTTGTTTTTGTCTGGCCAGCTCCTGTTCCGCCTTTTTGCGCTCCGTGATATCCACCAGAACCATGCGCAACTGGACAAGGGTATCCTGATCATCCTTTTCAGCGTCAATATCCGCCAGGATCCAGGCTGCTTCCTGGGCTCCTGCTTGCAACTGCAGCTCTACACTCTGTTTTTTCCCTGTCTGGATGGCCTTTTGCCTGGCGGATTGATATGCATGCCCCCAATTCGGGGCAAGGAATACAATAAACGAGGATTTGAGCAAAATACTCCTGCTTGTTCCTAAAAGGCTGACTGCTGTCAGGTTGGCCCGAGTGATGATCCCCTGAGGGTTCAGGGTTAGATAGCCACAGGGGGCAAATTCATACAGGTCCTGGTATTCCTGGTGCAGACTGGAGATTTCCTGCTGCGCCCTTCTCAGCTCCTGGTTCTGGATTTCCAGCTCCGCCTGGGAGACCTTGAACTCGTGGATTATGTCCATCATGTCCAAGCTGGGGCTGGAAGCCTGATCCGGATGCTCTTCAAGCAGCTGCTCAGCCTGCTTACGCAGCCATTCAAACTTGTCCTTTTTGCTTTGATGCTTGGACATCCAGACTCCCTGTTTATGCGCCCTCCAGGCTCTGGGCAAATCAAGCAGGGTTCTGCAGGGCCTTTGCTATGTCATCCTGCCTGACAATTCTGGCCTGGATATAAAAGGCCTGATCCCCTTTGCCGGGCTCTAACTGGAACAGTTTATGTTGGGAAAAATATAATCACAAATTGGCAGGCTTTTGACAAGCTGATAGATTCAGTGGTTATGCAGAATCTCCACGAGCTGAAAGAGTCCGGAAAAACATCCTCAAGCAGGCGCATCTGGTCACAAGGGAACACTGATGCACAGTTTATTCACTATCAGGAGGGGTGAAGATCCAATCCTCGCTTTGTACTTGCTTATGGCAGTCAATGCAGCCCTTAACCTGGCCTGAGGCCTGGACACTGCCGTTGGGTTTGTACTTGGCCCAAAACCAATCTCCAGCTTCAGGATTGTACCCTTCAGACTTGTACATTGGAGTCAAAGACTTAAGTGTCTCTTTATCCTTGGCATAATTGGCCTTCATGAGGATAGAGCCATCAGGCAATGGCCGGGTGCCCTCCCGAATGGCCTTCAAGGCCACGCTATTGGCATAAAATTTCAGATAAGCGCCATGCGGGCTTTCTCCCTTATACATGCCCACATGACCAGGCCAAAACCCCCATCCTTCATATGGATCAACTTCAGTTACATATTCCCAAAAGGCCTCTGCATCCGGTGAGGGATAACTTTCATGCTTCTCTGCCCCAACAGACCATGCAATCAGGCTCAACATACACACTGTCGCTGCTAACATAACAATTCGCCTAAACATAAAATCTCCTCCTCATAAAATTTTGCTGCGTGGAAACTTATGGAAGCATGCAATTTTTATTTGCTATGGCTTGGGATGAGTCGCAATTAAATCCTACAAAACCTTCTGCAGGTTCTCATTAGCAAAGTCCCAGTTCACCACATGTTCCAGAAAATTTTGAACATAATCACCCCGCCGATTCTGATAATCCAGATAATAAGCATGCTCCCAGACATCAATACACAAAAGAGGTGTCATGCCCATGGCAATGGGAGTCTGGGCATTGGCTGTATTTATACAGGACAAGGTGCCGTTTTTGAGCACCAGCCAAGCCCAACCGCTTGCAAACTGTGAGGTGGCTTTTTCTGCAAGGCTGGCCTTAAGGGCTTTAAAGTTACCATAATCAGCCTCAACTCTTTTCTTTAATGGATCAGCCGGCAACTGGCCGCCATCTGGACGCATGGAGTGCCAGTAGAAGCTATGGTTCCAGACCTGGGCAGCATTATTGAAAAGCTCTCTTGAATTATCATCCTGAGAGGACTTGATTATAATTGTTTCCAGGTCCTTTCCTTCCAGACCGCTGCCCTGGAGCAGCTTGTTGGTATTTCGCACATAGCCTGCATGGTGCTTGCCATAATGAAGCTCGATGGTCTGCTCTGAGATAGCAGGTTCAAGAGCATCCTGGGCATAGGGCAGCTCGGGCAGCACAATCGAATCTTGAGCCCAACCATTTTTGGTCCAGGCCAGCGGTCCAGCTGCCAGGGCTGCTCCGCCTATTATGACCGCTCCTAGAAAATCACGCCTGTTTATCGTGCACCTTGATTCGAATTTTTCTGAACTCATTGGCTGATCCTCCTTGGATTGGAAAGGTGTTCGTCTGGTTAAAAAAGACCTGCAGCTGCAGACCTCCAACCGAAAAATTCAAGACTGTTTTTCCTTATTGACATGGACATTGGCTGAGCATGTTGCTGATTCATTTAATACCGAGGCTGCAAGGGATACCCAGCTTGTTTCCAGGCTTCCACTCCACCCTGAATGACTTTGACGTTTGTATAGCCTTGATCCACAAACTTTTCCGCTAGACCAGCAGAGGTCTTCTCATGGGGTCAGGCGCAATAGAAAATGATTTCCTGGTCATAAGCAAGTCCAGGCAGTTCATTGAGAAACTCCTGCAAGTGCATTGAACCTTGCAAAAGTATGCTGCGGCATCTATCCTCATTATTATAGGCACAAACAAGTTTGGCCTCTCCAGACAGGGATTTCTCGCGGGCTTCCCGGGCGGAAATTCTTTGCAACTTGCTCATAAGGCAGACCTCCGTGCTGCTCAGTTCTGAATAGTCATCAATTAGGCTGGAGAAACTGCGGGCTGATCTGGATTGACCAACATCACAGGCACAGGCGATTCTTCAGCCACCTTTTTAGCCACGCTACCAAAACCACTACCCACTTTGCCTACAGCATCAAATGATTGACCGCGCATTCATTACCCATGGTCAGGGGCTGTATTCAAAATGGATGCGCCCTTATAGTACAATCATAATATTCAAGAACAACCTTTTCAGATCCAGAAAATCATGTCTTTTCCTGGGCCTTATAAAGAGGAGACATAGCTCGCAGCGTGTTTACTATGCTTTTGAGGGCAGCAAGAAAACTATAGATATCATCTTTGCTGTTTTCCAGACCAAAAGATACAACCAGTGTGCCCTGGGCATCTGCATGGCTCAAGCCAAGGGACAGCAATACATGTGATGCACGCAAGGAGCCAGTGGCACAGGCTGATTTTGTAGACACAGCAATGTCATCCTCGCTGAGCATGAGCATAACGCTTTCGCCTTCAATATACTTGAGAGATATATTAACCAGGTATGGCAGACTATGTTCCAGATTTGTGTTCACAATGTACTCATCGATATAATTGGGCAGCTCCTGGAGAAGGAGCTCCCTTAAAGCACCTAGATGTTGCCCTCTGGAGTCTAAATGTTTTATTGCCAGCTCAGCAGCCTTACCATGGCCAATGATGCCAATCAGATTCTCAGTACCTGCCCTCTTGTTGTTCTCCTGCACACCTCCTTCCAGCAAAGGGAAGAGCCTTGTTCCTCGTCGGACATAAAGTCCACCCACTCCTGCTGGTCCATAAAAGGTATTGGAGGCAAAACTGAGCAGATCCACGTTCAAGCTCTGCACATCCAAGGGAACGATACCCACTGAATCCACTGCATCTGTGTGGAACAATATATTTTTACCTTCTAGAATCCGACCTATTTCCTGCAAGGGCTGGATGGTGCCAGTTTCATTGTTGCTGTGCATTATGGAAACCAGTATGGTCTCCTTGGTAATAGCCTTTTGGACTTCCTGCGGGTCTACCCTTCCTGACTCGTCCACAGGAATGGAGGTCACTTTAAAACCTTGGGAAGACAAGCGTTTCAGACTGCGCAAAACAGCATTATGTTCAATATTGGAAGTGATAATATGCTTGCCCTTTTCCTGGTTGGCAAAAGCAACTCCTTTTAGTGCATGATTTATGGATTCAGTCCCGCAGGAGGTGAATACAATTTCCTTGGGCTCTTTTGCGCCCAAAAGTTGCGCGGTGCTTATTCTGGCATTTTCCAGGAGTTCGGCTGCGTACTCCCCTGCGGTATGCTGACTGGAAGGATTGTGGTAATCGTTTTGAATCGCTTCGATCATAACCTCCTTGACTTCCGGCAACAGAGGATTGGCTGAAATATGATCCAAATTGATGGCTGTCATGTTAATGCCTCCAGGTCTTATTCGTGTTCCTCGGTCAGTTCCCGTTGGCAGGCCTGGCAAAACTCCGGTGAATCCTCACTGATCTCCACATCGCAGTAAGGGCAATAGCATTTTTCCTCCTTGACGTGTTCATGGATTTCTTGTCGTTTGGGTCCAGGACGGGATACATCCGCTTTTTTGTCTTCATAGTCCTGGATAGCCATATGCAGGGCATCAGCACCGAGATTGGAACAGTGCAGCTTATTTTTGGGAAGCCCTTCCAGGGCCTGGGCCACATCCTTGTTGGATATCTGCTTGGCCTCCTCAAGGGTTTTTCCTTTGGCAAGCTCTGTGAGCATGCTGGAGACTGCTATGGCTGATCCGCAGCCAAAAGTCTTGAACTTAATATCCTCGATTCGCTGATCATCATTGACTTTCAGATAGATGCTCATCATATCCCCGCACAGAGGATTGCCGACCTCCCCGACACCATCCGCATTTTCAATTTCCCCTACATTGCGTGGATTTTTAAAGTGATCCATGACTACCTTGTTATACATGATTACTCTCCTTTTTTGGTAAGTTTAGGCAAAAGAGTCCATGACTTCTGCCACTGCATCCAGACTTCTTTTTTGTTTGTACTGCGGCTGCCTGGAGCTGACTGAAAGATTGTCTTCAAAGGAACTGCGGGATTCATTGACATAAATGATCCCCGTGGGAATAACCTCCCCCCACTCCTGGCTCTTGGCCAGGGCTGCTTCCCAGTCCCGGGGATCATAGCCTTCCTCCAGGGCCTTGCATCGCTCCTTGTACCACTGCAGGGTATTCACCCGGTTGAAGGAGACACACTGCTGCAGGATATCCACCAGGGCAAAGCCTGGAAAATCAATTGCAGCCTGGATAAGCTCCACCAGCTGTTCCTGGTACCCGGTAAAGCCTCTGGCCACGAATCCTGCCCTCATGGCCACAGCCACGCTCAGGGGATGGAAGGACTCCTGCAAGACTCCACCTGGCTGGGCCTTGGTCACGTGTCCAGGATCGCTGGTAGGGCTGGCCTGGCCTTTGGTCAAACCGTAGATCTGGTTGTCATGGACCAAAACAGTTATGTTCACGTTGCGCCGCAGGGCAGCCAGAAAATGGTTGCCCCCTTCCCCGTACATGCAGCCGTCTCCGCTTTCTGCAATCACAGTCAATCCGGGATTGGCCAGCCTGGCTCCGGTAGCCACAGGCAAAGCCCTGCCGTGCAGGCCATTGAAAAGATTACAGTTCATGTAGTGCGGGGTCTTGGCAGCCTGGCCAATACCGGAGACAAACAGGACTTCGTGCGGTGCAATTGACTTATCCGCCAGGGCCTGCTTGACGCACTTCAATATGGAGAAGTTGCCGCATCCAGGACACCAGGCTGTCTCATACCGCCCGAAATCTTCCATGGAAACCATACACGCCTCGCTTTTTTGCCTCAGTTGGAGAGCTGCCTGAGTATCTCAGCAGCAGTCAAAGGAAGTCCATCGTAGCGCAGGACCTTGCGCTGCACTGCAAAGCCAGTCTCCCGCCTGATCAGCTTGGCCAGCTGCCCTGTGGCATTGCCCTCCACAGCAGCCACTTCCCTGGCTTGCTCCAGGCGTTGCGCAAACTGCTCAGTATCCAGGGGCCAGAGCTGGGAAAAGCACAATGTGGCCACAGCTTGCCCTTGGGACTGGAGCACCTTAGCAGCTTCTTTCACCGCCCCTTGGCTGGAGCCCCAGGCCAAAAGCAACAGGTCAGGCTTGTCCGATCCCTGGTAATCAGGGGGAATAAACTCCTGCAACAGGCCTTGCTGCTTTTGCAGTCTCTTGTTGACCATACTCACCCGTACCTGGTGATCCTCGGTAATATGCCCGTCAGGGGTATGCTCGTCACTGTCAGCCACCACCAGGTGCTGTCCTGAACCCGGGATCAGCCTGGGCGAGACTCCTGTCTGGCTCCAGGCGAACCTCTGGTAGCTTGCCGGGTCTTCAACCTCTGCCTGGGGCAGACTGGGGCTGGGCAGGCTGCTGAAATCAAGCTTCTGCACAGAACGGATGGAATCCGCCAGATACTGATCGCTCATGATAATCACTGGAGTCTGATACCTCTGGGCCAGATCAAGTGCCTGGGAGGTCAGATAAAAGCATTCCTCAGGGCTGCCAGGGGCAAAGATAGCCCTGGGGAACTCTCCGTGCCCGGTAGACAAGGCCAGCTCCAGGTCTGCCTGCTCGGTCCTGGTGGGCAGGCCTGTGGCAGGGCCTGGCCGCTGGGCCAGGACTATTACCACCGGAGTCTCTGTCATGCCTGCCAGGCTGATGCCTTCTCCCATAAGGGCAAAGCCTCCCCCAGAGGTGGGCACAATGCTCCTGGCCCCGGCAAATGAGGCCCCTAGCGCCATATTGATTGCCGCTATCTCGTCCTCTGCCTGCTCACAGACCAGATTGAACTCCTCTGCCTGGGCAATCAGGTTCAAGGCCACACCTGTGGCAGGGGTCATGGGGTAGAAGGAGCAGAAGCTGGCTCCCCCTGCCAGAGCGCCCAAAGCCAGGGCCTGATTCCCGCTCAAAGCCAGCCTGGAGTCCTTGGGGCTGGGGCTGGGCAGGGCCTGGAAATCCTGGGACTGGCTTTGTAGCCATTCCATGCCCTGGCGCAGTGCATCCAGGTTCCTGGAGAGCATTTCCTGGTGTTTCTTGCCCAGGCTGTCCTCAACAACTCCGGAAACCGTGCCTTCTGCAAGGCCCACCAGGGCTGAGACCACTCCCAGGGCTGCCACATTGGCCATGATCTTCTCCTGGGCCAGCTCAGAGTAGGGAACGCTTAGCACCTTTGCTGTCCCTTTCGGGGCCTGCATGTCCTGGCTGACCAGAATCAATCCCTGCTCCCCTAGGGCCTCCTGGTGCAAAGAGACACTCTCCTGGGTGAAAGCCAGCAGGAGATCCACCCCTTCAGCAGGCCCCAAAGGAGGCTCCAGCCCCGCGAGGATGGAGAAATAATTGTGACCGCCCCTTATCCTGGACATGGCGCTCTGGGTGGTCAGGACTTCATACCCGGAACGTATCAAGGCCTTGGCCAGCATCTGGCCCAAGGTCTCCAGGCCCTGGCCAGCCTCGCCGCCAATCCTGATCAAAAGCCTGTCTCTCGCCTCAGTTTTGCTCATGCCTGCTCCTGGTTTAAGTCCAACTGTAAGTGCTCAAGCTGATCCCTAACCTCTGGTTCATTTTGAGATCGAGCTTGGCAGTCGCTTGCTCTAATAAATGATCCTCCCAGACCAAACTTGAAATTAAGGGCCTGTTTCCTGGTTCGGTTCTTTGCCCAGACCGCGGCAATAACCTTTTGGTATCCAGAAATTTTGCAATATTTGAGCCAAACTTCGTATCCTCAATCAAACATAAGCGCAACATCCGCTATAGAGATATCCTGTTCTTTGCTTAAGGGGTGCCTTGCATTACTCTTTTGGCCAGGAGCGGGCCGAACACTTCAAAGGCAATGGTGGAAGTCACTACCGTAGTCACAATCAAATGGCCATCTTCAGGGAAACGCTCCGCTGCCAGGAGGGCCATCCCCATGGCCACTCCTGCCTGGGGCATCAAAGCCAGCCCCAGGCTCCGTGGCAGAGATTTGTCCCGGCACTTCAGACAGAGTACTCCGAGATATCCGCCTAAATAACGACCGCTAACACGCAACACCATGTAAGCCAGCAACAGCCCCAGGCCAGTACCCATGTACTCCAGATTGATGCTGGACCCTGCAAGCACAAAGAAAAAGATCAGGAAGGGCCACTCGATTTGCTCTATTTCAGCAAATGAACGGGAATGATGGGAGGACAGATTCACCACCAAAAAACCAGTCACCATAGCCGTGAGCAGGGCAGACACTCCTAAGTAGCTGGACAAACCGGTTATCAGAAACATGAGCGCCAGGGCCTCAGCCTGCGTGGGTTTGCCCTGCTCCAAGCGGCCAGTAAGCCAGGCTGCAGGAAGCCCCAGGGCCGTACCAAGCACAACAGCTCCACCAAGCTCCCAGCCGGCATGAAAAAGCGCCTCCTCACCGCTGCCGGAATAGGTCCAGCCCAGAAACGCCATGCAGATGCCAAACACAATAATGCCCCAGGCATCATCTATGGCCACAATCCCCAGGATCACTCTGGCCTTGAAGCTGCTTGCTCCCAAGTCCCGGATGACCTCAGTCACTGCAGCTGGATCCGTGGCCACTGAAATCGCAGCTAGTGAAGCTGCAAGCACCAGGGAATGGCCCAACAGGGTCAAACCCCAAAAAACAACCACCACACTGGTCACCACAACAAATAGCGAAATCAAGAAAATCAGCAGGCCGGTGCGTTTCAGACGCTCTATAGTCAACTCCCCACCCAGCAAAAATGCCACCATCACCAGGGCAACACTGATCAAGGGTTCCTTGATGTCCCCCAACAGCTGAACATGGGGTTCACTTGCAATACTTTGCTGCACAACTGCATACCCCACACCTATCAGAACCAGCAATGAGATGCGTGGCAAGTGGATGCGTCTGGCCAGGGCATCTGCCACAATGCTTACAGACAACAACAGACCAAGCACCAGCACTGCGTAAGTGCTCTGCGTGATATGCTCCAACTGTTGCAAAAGAAAGGACCACATCGTGTCCATTCAAAACACCTGGATATAAAATTGGCCTCTGGTATCAGCCTGTTCCTTGCGGTAGCGGCCTATGATTGAACTGTAAGGCCTGTAACAGGCAGCTTGTACTGCCTGTTACAGGCAACATAGGGAGTGCTTGATTTTAGTACTCCTTCTTTACCCAACCAGAGTTTTTATCTATCAGCAGCTTTTCCACTTGAGAGCCATCCTTGGTCACAATATTGGCCTCGTAGACGTCTTCCTTCTCATTGACCTCTCCGACCTGCAAGTTGGGGTTCCTGGCCACATAGTTCTCTGCAAGCCCTTGGGCAGCCTCCATATCCAAGGGTTCCATCTGTTGCTGTCCACTTTGTTGCTGTCCGCCATAGGGCATATTCTGGCCGCGGCCCCAGCCAGGACTCCTCATGCCTGGCCCTCTGCCTCTGCCATGCCAACCCTGCCTCATGCCCTGGCCATGCCCTGGCTGGCCCTGCATCATGCCTGGACCCATGCCATAACCAGGTGCCTGATTTGGACCCATCTGCTGACCAGGCCCTCCAGGTGCCTGCCCCTGACCTTGATACATCATGCCCGGCCCCATACCATAGCCAGAACCCTGGTCTTGCCCGCACCAGGGGCAAAACCAACCCTGGCCTTCAGGAGCAGGCCCTTGACCGTAGCCCTGTTGTTGCGCCCATGCTGTCCCAGCAGCCAAGATCAAAATCATGGCAACTGCCGTGATTAACAAAGACCTGTACATAATAAAGTACCTCCTTGAGGGTTTAAGCTTGAACCAAAAAAGTTTGGCCTTTCCTAGAGTTTAGCATGCACGAATTGTGCCCAACATCCTAGGCTGCTCCTGCCCTGGGGGCCAATAAAGACATTTTATGGCCTGTTTGGGAAGGGCTCCTCCCCTTGGACCCTGTTTGATCTGGCTAATACCCTGTTTCTTACCCCATACTCCTTCCACCTGTTTTTTGGTTCGAAAATTGCATACTCATTCTTATGTTGCTTTTGACATACAGCAGTGCCTCGACTGTCTCGGGCTAGTTCCAGAGCATGGGGTTCATCTTCTGTGGCTTAATACTCATGGAGCTGCCCCCTTGCCTGACTGCCCTGCATGTATGGAGCACAGGTTTGAACAACAACTACGAAACTCTCTACGCTGCGCAGAAGTTTTCTTGCAGTTTTGTCTTTTAGACAGCCTCTAAAAAGGAGATCTTATATGCAAAAGACAATGGAACAAATATGCGCTTTGATCGAGCACTTCAAAGAGGAAAACCTGCAAAAGGAAAATAAGTGCTTCTACTGTGGCGGGCTGCATAAGACTGTGGCCTGCGAATCTAATCAGAAGGAGGCTTTCCACCAGAACTTGGCCGCCCTGGGGGAAGAGGAGCAAAGGCAAGAGACAGAAACCCTGCAGGAGGAAGACATGGATTTCAGTAACCAGCAGGTGGAAAAGTATGTCGCTGATCTGGACTCCAGCCCCTGGCAGGAGACAGTTTAGGGGCATCTGGCACTGGACAGGAAACCAATCTTCTGTGGCCTGTCCCAGTCATTATGTGACAGGCCACACATTAACAGCTGCCCTGGAAACCCATCAACAAGCAAAAAAAAACAAAGGAGAGTTGGAGCATGACAGAGCAAGCATTTTCCACCCCCCAGCATTGCCCGGGATTTCAAAACTTCAAGGGACTGAGCTCCTTTGTCTGCAACTGTCCGGAATGCAACGCAGAGGTGGAGATATTCTCGGATGAATTTGATCGTCCCCACAAGTGTTCATCCTGCGGCAAGAGCATTGACTTCAGTAAATGCTCCCTGGACGCCTCAGCAGGATCCCAAGACCCGCGCTAGGAATGCACTTGCACCGAATGCCCCCGCCTGAAGTCTGGGGGCATTCGGTGCCAGCCAAAACTCCGCTTAAGACCTGAATTGCAAATAGCACATATAGGCCTGCAACACCTGCAGATCCGCCTCTGCCCAGCTCAGGCTGGACAAGTCCCCTGGAGCGCTCCAGCAGGCCTCCTGGTGCTCCCTTAAACAGACCCGGCCCCTGACAATCCTGCAGACAAAGGGGTGCAACCTGACCCGCAGCCCTGGATAGTTATGCCTGCAGGGCCCCAGGCCTGTCTTAACCTGTACTTCCAGATCCAGCTCCTCCTTAATTTCCCGAACAATGCCCTAGGCAGGGCTCTCCCCAGGGCTGACCTTGCCTCCAGGGAACTCCCACTTGCCGCGCATGTCCATGCCAGGTCCGCGTCTGGCAGCCAGCACCAGGCCATCTGCTTCTATAATGGCGCAGGAGACCTCCAGGCTGGAAGCAGGGCTACTGCTTGGGCTTGAACAGCACATAGTAGCTAACCGGGACCAGAACCAGGGTAAACACAGTAGAGGCCAACAATCCAAAGATCAAAGCCCAGGCCAGACCGGAAAAGATAGGATCCAGGGTGATGGGCCAGACCCCCAGGGCAGTGGTCATTGCAGTGAGCACTATGGGCCTTAACCTGATGGCCCCACTCTGTAAAATCGCCTCCTGGAAATCCTGGCCCCTGGAGAGAGCGCTGCTAATAAAATCTATAAGTACCAGGGAGTTGCGGATCACGATTCCGCCCAGGGCGATCATCCCGATCATGGCTGTGGCGGTGAAGAAAACCGGATCAGAGAAGCCGTCTACCTCCCTGCCTATAAGCAGATTGAGCAGAAAGAACCCGGGCATGATGCCCATCAAGGTCAAGGGGATAGCGGACATGATCAAAAAGGGTAGAGCCAGGGACTGGGTCTGCAGCACCAAAAGCAGATAGATGCCCAACATGGCTGCGCCAAAGGCAATCCCCAGATCCCGGAATACATCCAAGGTGATCTTCCATTCCCCCTCTCCCCTCCAGTTCACGGCAAAACCCGCAGGCAAAGGCTCCTCCTGCAGCCTGGACTGCATGTCCAGCACTGCCTCCCCAGGGGGCTGGCCAGCCATTTCAGCTGTCACGTAGACCACCCTGCGCAGGTTCTTGTGCTGCACAGGCTGCTCCTGCCAAGCGTACTCAAATCTGCCCAGCTCTGACAAGGCCACGCTCTTCCCTTGGCTGGCCTGCACCTGCAGCTGCCCCAGCTTAGATATCCCGGAGCGCTTGCTCAAGGGCAAAACCAGGTGCACCTGCAGAGGTTCCCGCTCCCAGGGGGTATGCACTGCTGCTGGCTCTGCGCCGTTTAGCGCAATTCTCACGCTTCTAAGCAGCTGCTCTGTGCTCAGGCCATGCAATGCAGCCTTTTCCTTGTCCGGAACAAAGTTAATCCGCCTATGCCTGGCAATACTGCTGTCATCCACATCCACCACAAAGGGCTCCTGGTGCATGACCCCTTTGACCTGCTCTGCAGCCCTAATCTGCTCCTGATAAGTTTTCTCCGGCTGGGCGTAGACCTCTGCCACGATCGTGGACATCACCGGCGGGCCTGGAGGCACCTCCACCAGCTTCATTTTGGCCCCGTGCCGGTCTGCGATCTGCTGCAGATCCCGACGCAGATCCAGGACCAGGGAGTGGCTGGGCTCATCCCGCTCATCCTTGGGCAGCAGGTTGATGCGAACCTCTCCCTGATAGGGCTCTGAGCGCATATAGTACTGTCGCACCAGGGAATTGAAGTCCATGGGCGAGGCAGTGCCAGCGAAGCTGCTGACACTGGTCACCTGGGGTACCTCTGCCAGGTAGGACTCAAGATCCTGCAGGACAGCATCCGTACTCTCCAGGGTACTGCCCTCAGGCAGGTCAATGATCACTTGGAACTCGTCCTTGTTGTCAAAAGGCAGCATCTTCAGGGGCACCAGACGAAAAAGGGCCAGGGAGGCAGCCAGGAGCAAAAGCAGGAAGACCCCCAAAAAGAGCCCCAGGCGCAGCCCCCTGAAGCGCAGGAAAGGCAACATTAGCCTGCGATAGCCGCGCATGACCCAGGACGGCACCCCATGCTGCAGCCCTGGGCCCTGACTTTTCCCGCTGCCGGAGCTCCGCAGCAGGATGTTGCACAAGTGGGGTACCAGGGTCATGGCGCACAATGTGGAGAAGATCACGGTCAGGGGCACAGTAGCAGCCATGGGCGCCATATAGGGCCCCATCATGCCGGTAATGAAGAAAAGGGGCAGGAAGCTGGCGATAATAGCCAGGGTGGACATCAAGACCGGAGGAAAGACCTCGCTGACCCCAGCCAGGGTGGCGTACTCCGGACCAGGATGGCCCAGATGCATGTGCCGCTTGACATTGTCCACATTGGTGATGGGATCATCCACTACCAGGCCTAAGGAGAGGATCAAAGCGAACAAAGTGACCCGGTTGATGGTGTAGCCCAATAGGTAGCTGCCGAACAGGGCCAGGGAGAAGCTGACCGGGATGGCCAGGGCTACCACCAGGGCCGGTCTCCAACCCAGGGTCAGGGCCAACAGTACCACCACCGTGCCCACGGCAAAGAAAAGGGAGCCAAAGAGCTCGGTGACCTTGTCCTGGGCAGTCTGGCCGTAGTTGCGGGTTACCTCCACCTCTACGTCCTGGGGCAGGAGCTTGGGCTTTAGCTCCTGTAGCCTCTGCAGGAGCTCCTGGGCCACATGCACTGCATTGGTGCCCTTTTTCTTGGCCAGGGCCAGGGTTACTGCAGGCATGCTCTGGGGTAATTCCTCCAGGCCCTGTCTTTCCCGGTAGCTTTCAGAAAGCGCCAGCCTGGTGTAATTTTCAGGCTCTGCAGGCCCGTCCCTGATCCTGGCCACATCCTCAAGGTAGACAGGCCCGCCCTCATGCTTGGCCACCACGGTCCTGGCCACCTCCTGCGCGGTCTGGAATTGGCCTTTGCCCAGGACTGTGAACTGCTGATTCTCTCTGGGAAAATCCCCCAGGGTCAGGGAAAAGTCCGACTCCTGCAAGGCCTTGTGCACCTGCAGTGGCCCCACGCCGTAGCCTGCCATGCGCTGGGGATCCAGCTCCACTTTGACCTGCCTGGGCCTGCCCCCGTAAATCTCCGCCCTGGAGACATTCTCTGTCTCTGAGAGCCTGGCCAAAAGCTCCTCACCAATGTGCCTTAGCTCATAGTCAGAGCGCTCAGGGGAGAAAAGGGTCAGATTCAGGAGGGGTACGTCGTCTATGGATCTGGGCTTGACCAGCCAGTCCTGGACTAGGGAAGGTACCAGATCCTGGTGCATGATGATCTGGTTGTGCAGCTTGACCAGGGCCTCTTCCAAGTCCTGGCCCACAATGAAACGCACCGTAACCACTGCCCTGTCCCGCTGGGAGCTGGAGTAGACATATTCCACCCCTTGCAGCTGCCAGAGGATCTTCTCCAGGGGGGTGGCCACCAGCTTTTCCATTTCCTGGGGACCCACCCCAGGGGCCTGGACAATGATGTCCGCCATGGGCACTTCTATCTGGGGCTCCTCTTCCCTGGGCGTGACCATGACAGCAAACGCCCCCAGCCCCAGGGCCAAGACCAGGAGGATCCCGGCTATATGGGAGGACAAGAAGGGCTGGACCAGAGCAGGAATTATGCCTGGGGGTCTTTTCTGCATGACCTAGGAATCTGCCTGGATTTTTGTCTCAATACATTCTCTCCTCTTCCAAGGCGTAATCGACCCTGCCCTGCAGCAGAACCCTTTCCCCTGGCTCCAGTCCGGACAGGACCTCTACACAGCCTGCTATCCTTTGGCCCAGCCGGACATGCCTGATCCTGGCCCTGCCGTTCTCCAGGACCTGCACGGTCTGCAGCTGGCCGATACTCCTCACTGCAGCAATGGGCAGCAAAAGAAATTCTCGTTCTCCCAAGTCCAGCATCAAGCGGGCGAACATGCCTGGATAGAGATCCTGGGCAGGCTGCTTTATCTGCAGCTTGACCAGGAAGCTCCTGCTGCCTGGGTCAGCTGCAGGCTCGATTTCAGTTAGCCTGGCCTGGAAATCCTGCTGCAGGGGATCCACATGTACGGTATATTCCCTGTCAGGGGTCACCTGCTGTAGCAGGCCTTCCGGCACCCAGGCCTCCATGCGCAGGCTTTGCCTGCTCTGCAGCCTGAGCAACCCCTTGCCGGGATAGGCCAGATCCCCGGGCTCCACCATGCGCTGCACCACTTCTGCCCGCTCCTGGGCCTGGATCCTGGTATAGTCCAGCTGTACCGAAAGCTCGAAGATCCTTTCCTGCAGGACCTGCTCCCTGGCCTCTGCCTCCTGCAGGCCCATCTTGGCCTGCTCCAGGCCTGCCTTGGCCTGCAGAAAGGCTGATCTGGCCCGGTCCAGATCCTGCTGACTGGCCATATCCTGGGCCTGCAGGCTGCTAAGGCGCCTGTAGTCAGGCTCTGCCTCCTGCAATCTGGCCTGGGCTGCCTGCACCTCCTGCTTGGCACCCTGCCTGGCTGCCTGGGCTGCCTGCAGCTCCTGTCTGGACTGTTTCAGCCTGGATTTGAATTCTCTATCGTCCAGGATCACCAGCTCCTGCCCCGGATGCACCTGGTCCCCGGGCCGCACCAGCACCTTTTGCACCCTGGCCTGGACCAGAGAGCTGATCCTGGTCTTGCGCAAGGGCTGGATGCTGCCCACTGCCTGGTAATGCTGCGTAGTCTCTATGGACTTTAGCTCATAGCTAAGAGCCAGGGGAACTCGCTGACACACAGCATCACTGCCGGGTTCTTGGGACAGAGACAGGGCAGGAAGGCCCAGGCTCAGGGCCAAAACCAGCCAGCACATGCCCAACAAGTATTGCCTAAAGGGCTGCTGTTGCTTCATGTTTAAAAACCATTGCTAAGCAAAAAAATATTCATGACGATCCTCCACGGCACTCACTTGCTGAAACAAAACTTTCTCAGCCTATTAAAGAACGCTTAATAAGTGAGTGCCGGGGTCAGGGGAGGGTTGTCATAAGAACCCTTTCCTCCCTTCGTGTCCTTAGTGCCTTTGTGGTTCATAACTTTCTTATTTTTTATGACAGGATTTCACAGGTAAGTCACTAATGCAGCATTTCCTTTTCCTGGTAGCGCATCACAAACTCTATGGCCTCTGGCACAGTAGTCACATCCCCGGCCACCTGGGCCTGCAGCAGGGCCTCCCTGATCACTCCCACTCCCGGTCCAGGCTTGATCCCGGTAAAGTCCATGATCTCATGGCCATTCAGGAGCGGCTCCAGGGTTTCCTCTGAGATCTCCGCCCTCTCCAGCATCTTCATATTGTGGTTGAACTCCCGGTAACTGCTGTCCCTGGCCTTGATATCCGCTCTGACCATCTCTATCAGCCTTGGGTACTCATCCAGTGCCTTGAAGCGCCTGATGCCCCTGTCCGTGAGCATGAAGTGAAAACGCATATGGTTGCGCACCAGGTGGCAGATTAGATCTATCTCGTCGGTGTTCAGCCTAAGCCTTTTCAGGATCTTCCTGGCCACCTTAGCCCCGATCCTGTGGTGCTGGTAGAAGCTGGTTCTGCCCTGGAAGTGTTCAGCAGCAAAGAGCTTGCCCACATCGTGGAAAAGACAGGCCATGGTCCCGTACCAGTCATAGGGCAGCTCTTCCGGATAGCGGCGCATGGTCTCCACACTGTGCTCCCAGACGCTTTCCTCACCGTGCTCCTGATTTTTGATCTGCATTACCCGGCTCAAAGAGGCCAGCTCTGGAATCAACCCGTGCAGGATCATGCTCTGAAACAGGAGCTGCACAAAGCGGTACATGTTCTCTGCTTCCACCTTGCGCCACTCCTGCATGATATCGCTGACAGAGACATAGTCCAGGACCCTGCGGGCGGAGCGCAGGATAGCCAGCCAGGTGTTGCCCTCAATAGGCAGGTGGTAGTTGGCTGCAAAGCGCAAGGCCCGGATCGCACGTAGATAGTCCTTTTTCAGTGTCTCGTCAGGCAGACCCTCCAGGCGTATCGCACCCTCATCCAGTTTTTCAAAGCCCTCTTCTGCTGCTTCCTGGACAGGAAGCCCCAGGGAGAACCAGCTCCAGGGGTTGTATCCCAGGCTTTCCAGTCTCTGCAGCAATCTAGGGGTCAGCTTGGCCACGCTGGCCTCAGTATAAGAGCCCTCCAGGATATCCGCAGGGTAAAAATTAAACACAATTTCAGACTGCTCCAGCCTGCCCAGGGAATCCTGGGGGCCATCAAAGCCCAGGCCTGGAAAGAGCCTGCTCAAGCCCACACTGTCCATTTCCGTGCAGATATCCAGCTCAGGACTGTCCTCATCCAGCAGCCATTCCTGCAGCGGGGCGTTGATCAGGTAGGCGTCATAGCCATTGCGCATGATGGTCTTGCACAGGGTAGCTGCCTCATTCAGGGGTGATCTCATCTGCTTCTCCTTGATGCATGATTTGCTGATATCCAGCCAGTACATAAACAGGGCTCTCAGCAATGCCCTTTTAGTATTAGCTGAGCTTGTATTTCCTTCACAAAGACCCCAGGGGAGGCTTAGAAGCACAAGCTCCAGCCGCTGCGATCTCTATTACTTTATATCCCGCAGATCCTAGCCTTTTTGCAAACTTTCCTCAATCTCTGAGCAAACCCGGACCTTGCAGCCTCAGCCCAAAGACATGGGCCTGCCCAGACACTCCCTGCCAGGCCTGTACAGCTCCTCCATCAGGCTGTAAACACCCTCCTGGCCCTGGGCAGGGGGATAGGTGTTGGCCACCTGCTCCAGGTCCTCCAGGTACTTGCGCCAGTGGTCCAGGTAAAAAGCTAAGGGTCTGGAGAAGCTCTCCCCCACCAGCCCGTCCAAAAGCAGCCTGCTGATCTCCTTTTCCCGGAAGAGTACATGCTGGGAGAGCAAAATCACTTTGCGCTCCTCCCTGCTCATCTGCTTGAAAAGCTGCCTGAGCACCTCCCTGGCCCTGGGCTGGTACATCCAGAAATACTGCAGATCCAGGGCATTGACTATAATGATATTCACCATCTCCCTTTTTTCGTACTCCACGCTTTGCATCAGCTCCCTGGTAGATTCCAGCAGGGAGAGCACATCATCCATGGGAAACATCCTCTCCAGCTGATCATAGGTATTGAAAAGATGCTGGAACTTGCTCCTGTAATCCAGCACCCTGCGCCTGATGTACCTGGCCCGGTCAGCTAGACCCTCGATAATCCCAGCCACACTATCTGAGGCCAGCTTGGAGATGATGGCTGCCCATTGCTGCAAAATGGCTTGCGCCGCAGCCACCCCCAACAGGCCCAAAAGGCCTCCCAGGGACCAGTTTAGAAACAGGGCCAGGGGGATAGCCAGCATGCTGCGGAAGAAGTTGCCGATCACCGCTCCCCTGGGCAGGCCCCTGAAGAAGTTGTGCGTGGAGAGGTACAGCCCATTCACCAAAGAGATAGAGGCGTAGACCAAGACAGGATCAGTGGCCACAGTAGCCCCCAGCCCCTGGTCCAAGACCAGGGTCTTTACCAGGTAATCCAAAAGGGGCACTGAAAAGCCCGTAAACATCAGGGAATCAGCCAGCCTGTCCCAGCTGACGTAGTTGTTCCATTTCACCAGAGAGGGCCTATTGATCCCCCCGCAGCCCAGCACGGCCTGGATAATATTCCTGATCCCGGTGATGCCGAACCAGATCAAGGCCCCGCAATAGGCCAGCAGCCACCAGTCCTGGCTCAGGAAAAAGGTCAAAAAGGCTGGCACAAAGCCCAAGGCTATCTTGGTCCCTATCTTGAGCTTGCTGTTCAGGTAATTCCACCGCCCCAAGAAATTGCTACGGCTCTCAGCCTCTGGTTCACCCCCTTGCGATCGACGCACCCCGCCCAGGGTATAGATGTTGCTCTCTTGCGCGCTCAAAGGGAAATAATCCTGCACCAGCCATTGTCTCTGGCGCATCAAGCCCAGCCTGCCCAGTCCAGGTATCCTGCGCAGGAATCCATAGAAGGAACGTTTGGATCCTGGCTCCAGCCTGGGCAGATAACTATCCTGGATATGGGAACGTACCCCTACAGGCAGGTTTCTGTGGGCCTGATTTCTGCGGGAGCGCAGCTCCCTCTGGGCCCTGAAAGGCAGGGACTCAGCCAGGACCAGACCCATGCCGTACACCCGTCCGGACTGGCCTGTGGAGTCAGTGCCTATCACTCCCCGCAGGGGCCTGTTGCGATAAAAGGACTGGAATCTGGAGATCTCGCACAGGATCTCCACCAGTCTTTGCTGCCTTTTTCTATCCAGGCCTTCCTGCTCCCTGCTTTCCTGCAGCAGATCACTCAAGTGCCTCTTGAGCCTGATCACATTGTCCGCGTTCAATGCGCTCTGCAGCCTGATGATCCGTTCCAGGTCCTGCTCCCTGCCCAGGACCTGGTTCTTCAAATTCAAAACCTCCAGATGGGAGATCAGTCCCTGGCAGTCAAAGAGCAGCTCTACCACATCCAGAACCTGCAGATCGCAGAGATTGAGAATGATATTGGAGTTGGAGTGCAATGTGTGCAGCTTGAAGGCCAGCTGGTCTGGGGTCAGGCTGAGCAGCTCAGGTAGGTTTTCTCCCTGGAAGATGTCCCGCACTTCGGGATTCTGCTCCGGACTGAGATAATCCTCCACTATGTCGTAGAGGTCCAGTCCAGCTACAAAATCGCTTCCTGGTGCTTCCTGTTCCGGAACCTGTTCAGGTCTGGTCTGCAGCAGGGTCTGCCTGATATGTTCATGGATATGCTTGGCCAGGTGCAGGATAGAGACCTGGCCCTGGCCCACTGACTCCAAGAAGCTTTCCTGCTCCAGCTGGGGCAGGTCCAGATCCAGCTTGCGCCGCAGTCTTGCTAATTGGTTGCGGTTAAAGGAATGCAGCAGTTCCAGCACATAGGTTTTGTTGCGCTGGGATAGTTCCTGCCCCTTTTGCATGAACTCCCGGATGCGGGGCGTTTGCAGAAACTCCAGGAAACCTGAGGCATCACCCAGCCCCCTGGGTACCCAGACCAGACGCACCAGCTTGCCCCTGAACTTGACCGAGAACTCGATCCCGATCCTGACCTGGATATCCATAGTAGCTGCAGCTTCCAGGAGCTCTGCTGCAGCGTCCCTGGAGATGTAGTTGTAATGGATTACTGTCAGGCGGCGAATACCCTTGATCCAGGCATCCATGATCAAATGGGTGGGGGACTTGCGGCCTATGGTGTTCACATCGTGCACATGCTCGTCAAAGGCCACCTGGTTCCATTCCTCGGGCATCTCCAGCAGATGGTACTTGCGCAGCTGGGCCCTGACCTGTCCTGGCTTGCCCTGGGCCACGGCAGAGAAGTCCCGGGCCAGCTCCAGCTGGCGTTGACAATCCCCGTGGCTGCGGATCAGGTTCTTCATGATCTCCACCAGGACCCTGGCCGCATTAATGCGCAAAGGCCCATAAGAGCTGTAAAGCACTTCATCACGCAGGGAACAGAGGGCCTTAATCCGGTCCCTGGCCTGACCAGTCTCCAAAGAACCCAAAAGCTGGATCACTGAATAGGCGATGCGCAACGCCCTGGGCGCAGCCATCTCCTTTATCCCGTGGGGATGCAGATAAGGAGCCAACAGCTCTTTGTAGTCCGGCAGGGAGGGCTGGCTGTAGACCTGGTTCACCAGACGCAGCAGATCCAGATCAGCCTTATCAAAATAGATCCAGGAAGGATTCTCCTGCTCCTGGCAGTTCAGTTCCTCTGAGCTATTCATCTACCTCTAATGCCGCGTCTGATAAGTTTAATGCTCTTCTGTGCCCATTGGACTGTGAATCATGCTCTCTATTTTCGGCCCATTTAAGGATCAAAGCGAAAATTCCAAACCACAAAAAGACAAACTGCAAACAAATTCCAATTACAAAAAGCAAAATAAGAGAACAAAACCAGAATGTTTCTGGTATTTGTTTTGCATTTGAAAGTTGAGATTTAGTTTTGGAATAACAAGGGCCAGGGCAAAAGTGGCGATTGATCTGCTCCGAAGCAACCTTTAAAATACAACCTCAAAGCCCCACCGACTCCCCTGCCAGCCAGCCTGTACTGAATGCTGCCTGCAGGTTGAAGCCCCCGGTATCCGCATCCAGATCCAGGATCTCCCCTGCAAAATAGAGCCCTGGCACCAGTCTGGAGGCCATGCTCCTGGGATCCACCTCCCGCAGACTGACTCCGCCAGCGGTGACAATGGCCTCTTCCAAAGGCCTATAGGAGCTAACCTCCAGGCTTAGTTCCTTGAGCCAGAGCCTGAGCTCCTTTTGCTCTCCTGCATCCACCTGGCTGGCCTTTTTTTCTGGACTGATTCCAGTTCGCTGCAGACAGGGCTGGACCATCTTGGGAGGCAAGAACTCCCTGAGCACCTTCTTCATGCTCTGCCTGCCCCTTTGGTGCAGCACCCGAGAAATCCTGGCCTGCAGCTTCTCCTGGGAGACAGCCGGCTTAAGATCCAGGACCAGCTTTACCCTTTGCCCTTTGCCCAGGGCCTGAACCACCTGCTTGCTCAAAGTAAGCACAATCGGACCTGAAACCCCAAAATGGGTAAACAAAAGCTCCCCGAACTCCTTGGCCTGCATTTTGCCCTGCACATACACAGCAGCTTCCACGTTGCGCAGGCTAAGCCCCTGCAGTCTGGGGGCCAAATCCTCCCTGGTTTCTAAAGGCACCAGGGCAGGACGCAGGGGCGAAATGGTATGCCCCAAACCCCGAGCCAAGCTGTGACCCTGACCTGTGGAGCCTGTAGCTGGATAGGAGACACCGCCTGTGGCCAGGACCAGGCTCTGGGCCGGAAGCTCCAGCTCCCTTTCTCCGTGAGATCCAGCCTGCCTTAGCAAAGCCCCTTTGACTCTGCCTTCCTGCAACAGGACCTGCTGCAGGCTAACACTTGTGAGCAGTTCGGCTCCCTGTTCCTGGGCCCAGGAGACCAAAACCCTGGCCAGCTGTGGAGCGGTGTGTGCAGCAGGAAAGACCCTGCCTCCCCTTTCCTGCACTGTCTCCACTCCCAACTGTTGCAGAAAATCCTGCAGATCCTGGTTGGAAAAAGTGCTCAGTGCCGGTCGAAGGAATTTGCCCTGAGGACCAAATCTAGCCAAAAATTCCTGTAGATCTGCGGTATTGGTCAAGTTGCAGCGGCCCTTGCCAGTCAGACCCAGCTTCCTGGCCGGCCTGGGCATCTTCTCCAGAAGGGTGACCTCCAGCCCCCTGGCTGCTGCCCTGCCTGCAGCCAAAATCCCTGCTGGGCCGCAGCCTGCAACTATGACCCTCTGCCTGGACATCTCTAATCCTGATTTTGCTCCGCATCCTGCATGGGGAAATCCACCCGGATCTTGAACATCCTCTCCGCAGGCAGGTTGAGTACTTCCAGCCCGGTTTTGCTGCTGATCTCCTCCAGCTCCCTCTCAATATCGTCCCAGCTGGGCCTGATCATGGTAAACCAGACATTGTACTCATGCTGGCGCAGATAATTATGGGTCACACCAGGATAGGAGTTCACCACCTGCACGAAATCCTGCAGCCTGTCCTCAGGCACTGCTGCTGCGCAAAGGGTGCTCTTCCAACCCAGCTTCCTGGACTGGAAATTGGCCCCGATACGCCTGATAATGCCTAAGCCCTGCATAGCCCTGACCCTGGCCAGAACCTCTGCCTCTGTTAGGTCCAGCTGCCGTCCGATCCAGGCATAGGGCCTGGAGACTAAGGGAAACTCTGTCTGGATAATATCCAGAATCCGCCGGTCAGCTCGGTCCATGGATGCTCCCGCTTTTCCTGCGCAGTTTCCCGGGCACATAGCTGCACAATGGCTCCTCCTGCAGAAAATGGCCCAGCATGCTCTGGGCCCTGGCCCTGCAACCGCCGCAGACCTTCAAGTATTCGCATGCCCCGCATTTGCCCTGGTATTGGCCTGGATCCCGCAGCTGAAGGAACTGCGGGGAATCCCTCCAGATCTTCGCGAAATCCTTTTGCCTGAGCTGGCCGCAATCCAGGTCAAGGTAGCCACAGGGCTGCACCTGTCCGCTGTGGGAGACAAAACAAAATCCCGTACCCCCTAGACAGCCCCTGCTCACGGCATCCAAACCGAAGTTCTGGAAGTTGACCTCCACCCCTTCCTGCTTGGCCCTCTGGCGCAGGATACGGTGGTAATGCGGTGCGCAGGTGGCTTTGAGATGCATATCTGTTTCCCGCCTGAAATCATAGAACCAATTCAGGACCTCCTCGTACTCCTGGGCAGTGATTACCTGCTGCTGCAGCTCCCTGGCCCTGCCTGTGGGCACCAGCAGAAAGATGTGCCAGGCCACAGCCCCTAAATCCCGAGCGAGCTCGAAGATTCTGGGCAGGCTGGACATGTTCTCCTGGGTCACTGTGGTGTTCACCTGAAAAGGCAGGCCCTGGGCCTTGAGATTCTCCACCCCGCGCATGCAGGCCTGGAAGGCCCCTTCCACTCCGCGGAAGGCATTATGGCTTTCTGCATCCGGGCCATCCAGGGAAATAGAGACCCTCTCTATCCCGCTTTGCAGCATGCTTTTTATGTTGGCTTGGTCCAGAAGGGTGCCGTTAGGGGCCATTACGCATTTCAGGCCCTTTGTCTTGGCATAGGCTACAAGCTCAAAGATATCCGCTCGCAAAAGGGGCTCTCCTCCGGTAAAGATCAAAATGGGCCTGCCCACTTCCCGGATGCTGGAGATAAACTCCTTGGCCTCCTGGGTGCTTAGCTCCTCAGGGCTGGGATAGGGGTTGGCCTCTGCCCGGCAGTGCTTGCAGGCCAGATTGCAGGCCCGGGTCACCTCCCAGGCCAGCAGCCTCAGCTCGGGTGTTTCTAAGGGTTGATTGTGCATAATCTTAAGGGCTAAAGGTTTTGATTCTGGCCTCTTGCAGCATCAGTTCAGGCCCAAAGGACAAAAAAGCCTGCTGAAGGGCCTCACAATTCTTTACTCCAGACACGATAAGGCCCCAGCAGGCAGCTCAAGGATTTTAGATTTACCTTGCTGCTCAGCCCCTAGAGCTCCTGCAGAAGCTCCAGGACCTGCTCAGTGAAATAGCTAAGGATAATATCCGCACCTGCGCGCTTGATGGCCAACAGGGACTCCAGCACCACCTGATCCTCGTCTATCCAGCCCTTCTCCCCTGCAGCCTTGATCATGGAGTACTCCCCGCTGACCTGGTAGGCAGCCAAGGGGACCTCAAACTCTTGCCGCAGCTGCTGCAGCACATCCAGATAGGGCAGGGCAGGCTTGACCAGCAAAATATCCGCGCCCTGCGCAAGGTCAGCCTCTGCCTCCAAAAGCGCCTCCCTGGCGTTGGCAGGATCCATCTGATAGCTCTTGCGGTCCCCGAATGCAGGTGCGCTTTGCGCAGCTTCCCTGAAGGGACCGTAAAATACAGAGGCGTACTTCGCAGCATAGGACATGATGGGCAGTTCCTGGTAGCCTGCAGTATCCAGACTGTTTCTGATCCGCTGCACCCTGCCGTCCATCATATCTGACGGGGCCACCATGTCCGCACCTGCCTGGGCGTGGGACAGAGCTGTCCTGGCCAAAAGCTCCAGACTGGGGTCGTTCTGCACCCTGCCTTGTTCCACGATCCCGCAATGCCCATGGGAAGTGTACTCACAAAGGCAGACATCAGTGATCACGTTCAGTCCGGGAAATTCCTCTTTCAGGGCCCGCACCGCCCGCTGTACAATCCCTTGCTCTGCATAGGCCTGGGTGGCCCTTTCATCCTTTTGCCTGGGAATTCCGAACAGGATCAGGCTGCGCAGCCCGTTTTGCACCGCGGTATCTACCCGTCGCAGCAGGGCCTGCAACCCCAGCTGCCTTTGCCCGGGCATGGAGGAGATAGGCTCTGCTGCCAGATCATCCTCTGCTTCCAGGACAAAATAGGGCTGCACCAGATTCCTGGGCTGCAGGCAGGTTTCCCTGACCAATTCCCTTAGCCCTGGCGTACGCCTTAGCCTTCTGCCTCGAAAAAAATCCCCTGCTGTGTTCATCTAGCCCTCCTGTTGCTGCTCCAGCAGCCCGATCTCCTGATCATTGAGATAGCAGGCAGGATCCGGGGCCCAGATGTCCCCATAATAGGCCTCTGCCCTGGCCCGAAAATTGCCGGCGCAGACATCCAGGAACTTGCACTTGGCGCATCTTCCCTGCACATAGGCCTTTTTATTCTTTAACTGCTGCAAAAGCCCCAGCTCTGGGTCCAGCCAGATCTTGGAAAAAGGTCTCTCCAGGACATTGCCAAAGCTGTGGTTGCGCCAGAATTGATCCGCATGCACTTCACCGTCCCAGGAAATGCAGCCTATGCCCCTGCCGGAGTTGTTGCCCTCGTTGTACTGCAGAAGCTGCAGCACCTCTGCTGCCCGGGAAGGATCCTCGCGCAACAGGCGCAGGTAGAGATAGGGGCCGTCAGCGTGATTGTCCACTGTGAGCACCTCTTTTTGCAGACCTTTGCCAAAAAGTCCTTTAGTCCGTTCCAAGATCAGGTCCAAAAGCTGCCTGGTCTGGGCGTGATCCAGATCCTGCTGTATCAAGTCAGAGCCCCGGCCGGAATACACCAGGTGATAGAAGCAGACCCTGGGGATCTCCCGCTCCCGGATCAAGTCGAAGATGCCGGGCACTTCCTGCACATTGTGCTTAAACACAGTAAAGCGCAGGCCCACTTTCAAGCCTTCCAGCTGGCAATTCTCCAGGCCCTGCAGGGCCTGAGTGTAAGCCCCTTCCTGACCCCTGAAACTGTCATGTACTGCCTGACCACCATCCAGGGAGATGCCCACATAGGAGAGGCCAATTTCCTGCAGTTCCCTGGCCTTGGCCCTGCTAATCAAGGTCCCGTTGCTGGAGATAACCGCCCGCATGCCCTTACTTACTGCATAGCTGGCCAA
>JBNJDO010000014.1:0-31055 GCA_051744965.1 Thermodesulfobacteriota bacterium
CCGTAGTCATGTTGATAGGTCATCATGCCTTTATCAAAGACCTTGCTGCCCACCACCATGGGATAAATAATATAGGTTTGCATACCCAGCTCCTTTTTTTGCTGCACCCTTGGGCGTATGCCAATGTCTGCAGCTCCCCGGATTCTAGCCTTACTTGTCCGGATCTGACAAGCATCAGATTGGATTCAATACCATGAATCCAACCTTGATCCCCAGCCAACTTCCAGATAATCTGACAGGGATGCAAAAGTCCGTGCTTATTGATACAGACCCTGGCGTGGATGATGCCCTGGCCCTGCTCTTGGCCCTGAACTCAGACAAGCTGCAAGTAAAGGCCATTACCACAGTCTGTGGTAATGTGGATGTGCAAACAGCCACTGCCAATCTGCAGCGTGTCCTGCAGCAGGTCTCCGGCCCTTACCCTATCCTGGCCCAGGGTGCAAGTCAGGCCCTTTCCAGGGAGCCCTTTTTTGCCGGCCATGTGCACGGCGCAGACGGCCTGGGCGGAACACAATCCCGCCAGGAGCACACCCTGGGGTCATCCAGCACTGCCCCTACACTTTCTGCCAGATCTGCAGCAGAAGAGATCCTGTGCCAGACAGCCAATTCCCCTGGGCCCTTGAGCCTGATCACCTTGGGTCCTTTGACCAACATCGCCCTGGCCCTGCAGCAGGATCCAGACCTGCCCAGCAAAATTCAGGAGATGATCATTATGGGCGGGGCCTACACTGTACCCGGAAACATCACCCCGGCTGCGGAGTTCAACATCTACGTGGACCCTGAAGCCGCGGACTTAGTCTTCCGCTCCGGAATAAACATAACCGCAGTAGGCCTGGATGTAACCAGGCAGGTCAGAGTCCAGCGCCAGGAGCTGCAGCACTGGGTCCAAGCCCAGGACACGCATTTAAGGCGCAGCATTCAAGCTTGGACCAGGCACTCTCTGGACTTTATGCAGGACTTGACAGGCGAGGCCTCCATGCCCCTGCACGATCCCCTGGCAGTCTTGATCTGCATGTATCCGGATCTAGTAAAGACAGCACCCATGCACGTAGAAGTGGAGACCAAAGGAGAGCATACCCAAGGCATGACCCTGGCTGATCTGCGGCCCATTTTGGGGAGATGGAAAAAAGAGCCCAATATACAGGTCTGCACCTGGGTGGACAGCAGGCAGAGCCTGAAGCTTTTTTGGGAGGAAGTGGCATGAGTCGAGTCATCGTCCTGGGCAGCGCCAATACTGATTTAAGTGTCCAGGTCCCCAGGCTGCCCCAGTCTGGAGAAACCCTGCAAGGCTCCGGATTCCAGACCAGCTTTGGCGGCAAGGGTGCCAACCAGGCCCTGGCAGCCCTGTATTCAGGAGCAGAAACCTTGCTTCTGGCCAGAATCGGCACAGACTACTACGGTCAGGCCCTGTTTAAGCACCTGCAGCACTCAGGCCTGCCTGTAGCAGGCCTGACCTGGGACCAGGAGCAGCCTGCTGGCCTGGCCTTGATCCTGGTGGACTCCCAAGGCAACAATCAGATAGTGGTGGTGCCCGGCAGCAACCAAAACCTGTCCTCCGCAGACGTGGAATCCTTTAGCCACTGCTTATCTCCCGGGGACATCCTGCTAGTGCAGCTGGAGATACCTCTGCCGACCGTGGCTGCAGGACTTAAACTGGCCAAGTCCAGGGGCTTGACCACAATCCTGGATCCAGCCCCTTATCAGCCCTTGCCTGCAGAGATCCTGGCCAATGTAGACATCTTGACTCCTAACCAGTCCGAAGCAGCCGCCCTGGCAGGTACCAATCCGGATGACCTGCAGGGAACAGAAGATATCCTGCAGGGCCTGCTCTCAAAAGATCAGACCCTGATCCTGACCCTGGGAAGGGAAGGGGCCCTTGTGATTGGCAAATCCAACAGGGAGCATGTACCTGCCTTCCAGGTCCAGGCCAGGGATAGCGTGGCTGCAGGGGACGCCTTCAACGGTGCCCTCGCCGCAGGCCTTGCCCAGGGCAAGCCCCTGTCCCAGGCACTACGCCTGGCTGGGGCAGCCGGGGCCTTGTGCTCCACCAGGCCAGGGGCCCAGGCTGCACTGCCTAGCCAGGCAGAGATAGAGGAGCTGGCTGGAATCAGATTTTAAAAACCATTCGATTACGATTAGCACAATGACTGCGCTTGCGAAAAAGACTAAAACGCCTAGGCCCTGACTTATATGACATGTCGGATCAAGAGAACCCTCCCCTGGCCCCTCCCTGCCGCCTGAAAGACAGGCGGCAGGGAGGGGAATCTGAGGAAGGAAAGTTTCCTGCCCATAACCGGACAATGCACATATGACTCGGTACTAGGCCCTGCACAATAGCTTTTGCCCATGTCCAAGTATGAAACCATATCCCTGGATGCGGCATTTGCCGCCCTGGAAGCAGGAGCCACGCTGCTTACTGTGAACCGCAGGCTAAGCCAAAGCCTGCTGCAGCGCTACCAGGAGTACATGCAGGCCAAAGGGCGGGCTGCCTGGGAAACACCGGATGTCCTCCCATGGACAGGCTGGATCTCCCGCTGCCTGCAGCAGGTCACTTATGCTTACCCTGAGCCCCAACAGCCGGCAATCTTGACCCAGGAGCAGGAGCTGGCCCTGTGGGAGGATATCATCCAGGGCTCGGAGTACTCCCGCGGCCTGCTCTACCTGGGCCAGACAGCCAAACAGGCCAGGGAGGCCTGGATCCTGCTTAGGCACTGGCAGCTGCAGGACAAGGCTGAGCCTTGGCTCTGGTCCTCTCCGGACCAGGAGGCCTTCTGGGACTGGAGCCAGGAGTTCCTGGAGCTGGTCCAGGACCGGGGCTGGCTGGAGGAGGCCAGGCAGCCGGAGTATCTAACAGAGCTTTTCAGCTCCGGCATCCTGCCTGCGCCCCAAAAATTCATCCTGGCCGGATTCGAGCAGCTGAGCCCTTTGCAGCAGCAGCTTCTGCAGACCCTGCAGGACAGGGGCAGCAGCATTTATCTCCTGCAGCAGCCGCAGCAGCAGGGCCGGGCCTATAAGCTGGCCCTGCAGGATCAAAAGCAGGAGCTGCGTTGGGCAGCCAGATGGGCCAGGACCCAGCTGCTGTCCAATCCCATGCAGAGCCTGGGCATAATTGTGCCCCAACTGTCCCAGCTAAGACAGGAGCTGATTGAGACCCTGGACGCAGTGCTGCATCCGGACTTGGCTTACAGCCCCCTGGCCCCGGACAGGCGCTGCTTTGATATCTCCCTGGGCAAAAGTCTTGCATCCTATCCATTGATCCGGGCTGCTTTGGACGTCCTGGACCTGGTGCAGGAGCCCCTGGAGCTGAAAACCATAAGCTCCCTACTGCGCAGTCCCTTTATCCTGGCTGCTGACACGGAAATGTCCGCAAGGGCCCGGCTGGAAACCAAGCTTCGGGATACTAGGGAGGCCAGCCTGTCCTGGAGGGAGTTTCAGCGAATTCTGGATTCCGGCAGCTGCCCTGCCCTGGCCAGGTCTGCCAGGGTTTTCCAGGCCAGGGCAGGGCAGCTGCCCCACGTCCAGCCCCCCAGCGCCTGGGCCCAGGACCTGGATCTCCTGCTTCGGGATCTGGGCTGGCCAGGGCAGCGCTCCTTGAGCAGCCCGGAGCACCAGACCCGGCAGGCCTGGTACAATTGTCTGCAGCTCCTCTCCTCCCTGGACAGGATCTGGTCCCGGATGGGACTGCAACAAACACTTTCCAGGCTGCGCGAGGTCCTGGCCCAGACAGTCTTCCAGCCTGAAGGGCCCCAGGCCCAGGTCAGGGTCATGGGCATGCTGGAGGCAGTGGCCCAGGACTTTGAGCAAATCTGGATTCTGGGTCTCACTGATCAGGTCTGGCCCCCTGCTGCAGAGCCCAGCCCGTTTTTGCCCATCTCAGTGCAGCACGCTCTGGATATGCCCCGCAGCAGCCCTGAGCACGAGCTGTTCTACGCCAAAAGGATCACCTCCAGACTGCTTAAAAGCGCAAAGCAAATACTGCTTAGCTACCCCCAGCAGGAAGAGGACCGGGAGCTTTTGCCCAGCCCATTGCTTTCTGGGATCCCCGCCCTGGAGCCCCAGGAACTGCAGCTGGTCCCGGATCCGGACCCCTGGCAGGAGCAGGGCGCAGCTACAGATCTGGAGACCTACCAGGACCAGCAGGCTCCTGGCCTGGTCTCAGGCCAGGCCCCTGGCGGCACAGGCCTGCTGCGCTCCCAGGCCCTGTGCCCCTTCCAGGCCTTTGCCAGGTACCGCATGCAGGCAGAGGCCCTGCAAAGGCCAGCTCCCGGCCTGGACACCCTGGAGCGCGGCAGCGCCATGCACAAGGCCCTGGAGCACTTCTGGCACAAATGCCAGGACCAAAGCACCCTGCTGCACCTCGCCAGGCAGGCTAGGAATGATCTGGTCCAGGAGGCAGCAGCCCATGCTGTCCAGGGGCAGGCCAGGAACAGGCCCAGCCTAAGCAAGGACTTTCTTGCCCTGGAAGAGCAGCGCCTGCAGGAGCTGCTCCTGGAGTGGCTGCAATTGGAGGAGCAGCGCAGCCCTTTCCAGGTCCAGGCCCTGGAGAAGCGTTTGGATTTAAATTTGGCAGGCCTGCAGCTGAATGTGGCTGTGGACCGCATAGACAGCCTGCAGGACGGCCGTCTGGTGGTCATAGACTATAAGTCAGGCAGTCATTCTGCGTCCCAGTGGCTGCACAACAGGCCTGAAGAACCCCAGCTGCCCTTGTATAGCCTGTTCTGCCAGGAGCCGGTGGCCGGGGTCTACTTCGCTGTGCTGCGCAAGGGGGAAACCAGATTCGCTGGCCTGGGGCAAGAAACCGGAATTGTGCCCGGCTGCCCCGGCTACGCCAGATACTCTCAGACCAAGGACTTCTCTAGCTGGCAGGAGATCCTGGACACCTGGAGGAGCAGGCTGGAGGACCTGGCTACCGAGATCCTGCGCGGAGAGGCCCGGGTGCAGCCCAAGGACCGCCAGACCTGCAGGCAATGCGACTTGGAGCCCCTGTGCCGGATACTGGAGCTAGAAGGCAAATAAGATCATTCTCCAAGTATTGACCAGGCTATTTTCTGGTGGCATTTTATTAATGAAATATTCTACAAACGAGGACTGATAATGGCCAATGTAAACTTCAGCGTGCCTCAAGAGATCAAGGAAGCCTTTGATACTGTATTTGCCGGACGCAACAAGAGCGCGATTATTGCTGAGCTAATGCAGCGCGCAGTCCAGGAGGAAGAAATCCGACAAAGGCAAAAAAAGGCTGCAGGACGCATCCTTTCCCGCTGGCAGCAGCGCAGGCCCATGAGCGAGCCGGAAATCCAAGCTGCCAGGCAAGAGCTGCGCAAATGAACCAAGTGGTGTTGGACGCCAGCGTGGTTCTCAAGTGGTTCATTGCAGCAGAACAGGAAGTTGCGGACTCCCAAAAGGCATTGTGTATTCTGCAGCAGGTAGAAGACTTCAGGCTCCAAGTAGTGCAGCCTGGACACTGGATATTTGAAGTGGCTGCAGTGCTTGCCAGATTAAGCCCTGAGACTGCCACCAGGGACATTCATGAGCTCTTGGAGCTGAATTTTGTGCAGCTGCAGACACCTGAACTCCTTCTTCAGGCTTCGGAACTGTCCATAGAGCTCCGGCACCACCTTTTCGACACCCTGTATCATGCAGTAGCCCTTGCCCTGCCAGATACCAGGCTGATCACTGCGGATGTTAAATATTTCCATAAAGCCAAGCACAAGGGCTGCTTGACTCTCCTGCAAGACTTTGCAGCAGATTCCAACCTGGCCTAAACATGAGCTTTCAAGTAACTGACGCAAAGCAGCGGGCCGCAGCCCTGGACCCTGCCAGGTCCTTTATTGTCCAGGCCCCTGCAGGCTCTGGCAAGACAGAGCTCCTCACCCAGCGCACCCTGGCCCTGTTGGGCACTGTCCAGGCCCCGGAGCAAGTCCTGGCCATCACCTTCACCCGCAAGGCTGCAGCAGAGATGCGCTCCCGCATCATGCAGGCCCTGCAGCTGGCAGAGGGTCGTCAAAAGCAGCCCCGGGCGGAGCATGAGAGGATAACCCTGGAGCTGGCAGGCCGGGTCCTGGAGCAAAGCAGCAGGCTGGGCTGGGAGCTGCAGTCCTCTCCTGCCAGGCTGCGCATCCAGACCATCGACTCCTTATGCTCTTCCCTGGTATCCCGCATGCCCCTGCTCTCCAGGCTAGGGGGCCAGGGCAGGATCAGTCAGAACCCAGATGAGATGTATCTGCAAGCTGCCCTGGATACAGTGGCGGAGCTGGGCCGGGACTCGGACTGGAGCGCCCAGGTACGCACCCTTTTGAGCCATCTGGACAATGACCTGGACAAGGCCTGCAGGCTGATCTCCGGCATGCTGCCCCAAAGGGAGCAATGGCTGCGCCACCTGGCTGACCCAGGGAACAGACAGCTGCAAAAGCCCTGGCTGGAGCAGGCCCTGGCCAGGGAAGTCAGCCAGGCCCTGCAGGAAGTCAGGGACCTGTTCCCTGTGCAGGAAATCCCCAGGCTGCTTAAGCTAATGCAGTTCTCAGCCGAAAATCTCACCGGGACTGAGCCTGATCAGGCCAGGGAGCTTCAGACCTGCGCAGAGCTGGGGGACCTGCCCGGCAGTCAGCCTGAGGCTCTGGCCCTGTGGCAAAGGCTGGCCTGGTTCTGCCTGACCCAGGCCGGAGGGCTGCGCAAAAAGGCGGATAAGAACCTGGGCTTCCCCGCGCCCAGCAGCAGCAAGGACCCCCAGCTCAAAGAGAAGCTCCAGGAGATGAAACAGGGCTTTGCCTCCTGTATCCAGGCCCTGTCTCTGGTGCCCGGGCTGCAGGATGGGCTGAGCCGGATCCCTTCCCTGCCCTGGCCTGAATACAGCCAGGAGCAGTGGTCCTTGCTGGAGGATCTGCTGCAGCTCCTGCGCCTGGCTGCCGCCAACCTGCATCTGACATTCCAGCAAAGGGGAGAAGTGGACTTTGCAGAGGTCTCCAGCCGGGCCAGACAGGCCCTGGGCAGCCCTGAACAGCCCACTGACCTGGCCTTGAGCCTGGACTACAGTATCCAGCACATCCTGATTGACGAGTTCCAGGACACCAGCATTTCGCAATTTATGCTCCTGCAGTCCCTGACCGCAGGCTGGACTCCTGGCGACGGCAGGACCTTCTTTGCAGTGGGCGACCCCATGCAGTCCATCTACAGCTTTCGGGAGGCAGAAGTAGGCCTCTTCCTGCAGACCAGGCAAAGCGGCCTGGGCCATATTCAGCTTGAGCCCTTGAGCCTGGAGGCCAACTTCCGCTCCCAGGCCGGGATTGTACACTGGGTAAACCAGGCCTTCCCCGAGGTCCTGCCTGCAGCAGAGGATCCCTTGACCGGCAGCGTGCCCTACTCCCCTGCCCAGCCCATGCTGCCCCATTTAGATGAGCCTGCGGTGCAGGTACATCCTTTTTTTAGCTCCGAGCCTGGGGCTGAAGCAGAGAGAGTCCTGCAGCTGATCCAGGACGCCCAGCAAAGGGATCCCCAGGGCACTATAGCTGTCCTGGCCCGCAGCCGCCTGCACCTGGAGCCCATCCTGCGGGCCCTGCGCAGGGCAAGGATTCCCTACCAGGCAGTGGATATCGATCCCCTAAGCAATAGGCAGCCCATCCAGGACCTGATCTCCCTGAGCAAAGCCCTGCGCCATCCCGGGCACCATCTGGCCTGGCTCTCAGTGCTCCGGGCCCCCTGGTGCGGCCTGGAGCTGGATGATCTGCACCTCTTAAGCCCCAAGGTGACCAGCCAGGATGTACCCAGCAGCCTACAGGATAAGGATCTCTTGGCTGGGCTGAGTCCAGAGGGTCAGGCCAGACTGCTGAAGCTCAGGCCTGTGCTGCTCCAGGCCCTGCTGCAGAGGGACCGCTGCGGGCTTAGGCGCCAGGTGGAATCCTGCTGGCAAGCCCTGGGTGGACCTGCCTGCCTGCAGACCCGGGCGGAGCGAGAGGACGCGCATATCTTCCTGGACCTGCTGCAGCAAAGGTTCCAGGACCAGCCCCAGGAGCTTTTGGATCAGCTGGACCAGGCTGTGCAGCAGCTGTTCGCCAGACCAGAACCAGGCGCAGGGCAGAGCCTGCAGCTGATGACCATGCACAAGGCCAAGGGCCTGGAGTTCGATACTGTTATCCTGCCTGGGCTGGGCCGCAGCCCTGGCTCAGATGAAGAGCCCCTTTTGGCCTGGCTGGAGAGATCCAGGCCGGGCCAGGGCAGCGACCTGCTTCTGGCCCCCAAAACAGGCACCGGCCAAAAGCCGGACCCTATCTTTACCTACATCCTGGAGCTGAGCAAGGAAAAGGGCAGCCATGAGGAAGGCAGGCTGCTGTACGTGGCAGCCACCAGGGCCCAAAAAAGGCTGCATATCCTGGGCCACACCAAGGTAAATGACCAGGGCCAGCCTAAAGAGCCAGATAAGGGCTGTCTGCTGGCCACCCTCTGGCCAGCGGTGCGGGACAGTTTCCAGGAGACTGCTCAGCAGGAGCTGGGCCCTGACCAGGAGCAGGAAGAAACAAATCAGGCCCCCCAAGGCCCGGAGCACACCCTGTATCGCCTGCCCCCCAGCTGGCGCCCCCCTGATCCAGCCTTTGGCCTGCAATCCCAGGCCAGCCCCAGGCTGGAGCCTGAGGTAGAGGACATCCCTTTTGACTGGGCCGGAGAGCTGGTGCGCTGCGTTGGCACCTGTGTGCACGGCTGGCTGCTGCTAATGGCCAAGCAGGGCTTGGAGCTCTGGAATCTGGACAAGGTGCACAGGTTGCGCCAGGTCTTTATGCACCAGCTGCAGGAGCTGGGTCTGAGGCAAAAGGAGCTGCAGCGCGGCGCAGACCTGGTGCAACAGGCCCTGGAGAACACCTTGAATCAGGATCTGGGCCGCTGGATCCTGGCAGAGCATTCAGAGGCCAGAAACGAATACGCCTTAAGCGGGCTGGATCAGGGCAGGGTGGTTTCTGTGATCATGGACCGCACCTTTGTGGACCAGGGGGGCACGCGCTGGATCATAGACTACAAGACCAGCAGGCACGAGGGAGGGGACCTGGGAGTCTTCCTGGAGCAGGAAAGGCTGCGCTACCAAGCCCAGATGCAGCTCTACTCCAGGCTGATGCGGGCCAGGGAAGACCGCCCTATACGCTTGGGCTTGTACTTCCCCCTGCTTTCCGGCTGGAAGGAGTGGAGCCCGGAATGATCCTGCCTGCCCAGCCCAGGCAGCTAAGCAGATCCAGCAGACAATGCCAACAGCAGCAGACAGAACAAGAGTAATAGCTTGGATCTCATAGCTGCAGCCAGCTTGTTTACTTCTCACTAATCATTTCTTGCTGTGCTTTTTTTAGAGCTTTTCTACATTCGGCTTGCAGTTGGCAATGTACTCTATAGGCCTCCTTTTGGAGCAAGGAATCTGTAAAAACAACTTCTTTGACCGGGGCTTGTTTGAGGCAAAATCCTGTTGGCGGACTGTCAGGCAAAAAGGCCTTAGAGGCCAGGGCTTTCCAGACACGGCCTTGATCTGCACAAAGCCTTTCATACTCCAGGAACAGCACTGAGTCTTCAACATTTTGGACCTGCTCCAGCAGATAGCTATAGACCCTGATCCATTCCTGCAGCCAATAACAAGCGGAATCAGCGGAATATTCCATAGTTCCGGGATATACATCGAAAAAACGATGTCCTTTGCCGAACTCGTAATGCCCCAGCCAGCTCATGTATTTGCGGAAGAATTTGTTTGTACGGTGCAGCTCCAGAAAGTGTAGATGCTGCGCAAGCAGGGATTGAGCCTGCTGCATGGGGTCCCTGAATGGAATAATTATTTTAGCCACAGGGAAAGCCTCTAGTATTGAGCTCAGCCTGAGTATGTTATTGTTGTTCTTGGATAGGTAGCGATCCGCATTGCCTGAAGTTTTCAACAGGCCTGCTATGTATTTCCTGAAGAGCTCTATATCTTCTTCTTCCGCCTGCATAGGTATTAGCCGGTCTCCACATATATATAGATCCCCGCAAAATATTCTCCAAAAGACCTCTTCCAGGGCCTCAGGACCGTCAAGATCCATCAAAAGGCCGTCCTGGTGTACCCTGTGCCTGGGTTGATCCTGTTGTGCCGAGAAGCGCAGCAAGCATCTCCTCCACAGGAAAGGGGCCAGCGGAAAGGGCAGGTCCCGGTAGCTCAGGGAGCAGAATCTGCCTGTGGAATGCAGGAATCGCAACAGGGCTGTTGTTCCGGATCTGGCCAAGCCGGAAACAAAGATGTGTCTCCCATTACGGACCTGTTCCGGATCAGGACTGCATAAAAGCTGATCCATCTTAAAAGACGCCTCAGCAACCCCTCTGGGGCCAAGGGCAAGACGATGCAGCAGGCGGGCCAGGAAACTGTAGTCACTTCCTTGCATAATATCCCCGGACAGAGCTATACAAAATTGCGAACCAGGTGCTAACCACTAGTCCGAGCGGAGTGGACAGGATAGAAAAAAGCTCTGTGCCCCAAGGGACTGGCAAGAAGCTTGCCCCAGCAAACAATGCAAGTATGTAGGTCAGGGGCAGCAGCAAGTACAGGGTCTTTTGAAAAAGCAACCAGGCATAGGCAGGCAGGACTTTCTCCTTCCAATGGTCGGAGATTCTCCTGCTCAATAAAACCCGCATGATTTTGCGGAGTATCATGTTGATCTGTCTGGCTGCTGCCAAAGGCTTAAGCTGAAAGACTGCTTCCACAGCAAGGATGCAGCAAAAAGCCAGAAGAGCCCAAGACAATAGGTTTCTCCTTGTTCAAGCTTGTGCCCTGCAAGCCATTAGGGCTTAATCTGTTTCTTTCTTCCCGAAATCCTGGACAGCTGATTTCTGTCTGGTGTTTTTCCCGAATAGGCGCTTCAAAGGATACCAGACTACTGCAAATATGGCCAAAAACAAGGATGCGATTAGCCCCAGCACAACCGCCAAGGTCCCGGCACCCAGCCCGGGCCCGACATAGGCATAGGCAGGCGAAACAGACAACAACGACATTAAAATAACTACAAAAACGATTCCCGAGAATCTCATGTCAGTCCTCCTGCTTTGTTAAGCAGTGCCAAGCACTATCATTCATCATAATTATTGCACTTTGACTTTTGAGGATCAAAGTCAAAGAACCCTTCAGGCAGCCATACCGCCTCTGACACCAGCAATGCTTCCTCGTTGCTATATTTGTTAATAACTTCTAATACAGTCTCCCCCTTTTGATTTACCATCATAACTCTGCCCTGTTGAGAGCTGGTGATCAGCATTCTCCCATCAGGCAAAATCTGATGTTTGCCACGAACGCTGGAATAGAAATTATCCTGCTCACCTGCATATAAGACATCTACCTCGTAACCATTCGGGGCCAACTCCAGGATACGGCTGAACTGATCCTTATTCTGGTTATTGCTGATCTTGTAACGGGTTTGGTTGTCATAGACAGTTATAGTGCCCTTTTCCTGCCAGTCAGGATCGTGTTGCCTAGAGTAAGGCCCGATCCGCCACCATTTGATATCTAAAGATTCCTGATCCATTATTAAGACAGCGTTCAGGGATCTTAGACTCAAAAGCAGATCTCCGGTGTGGAACCCAGGAAACTCTTCCTCATATTCAGCAGGCAGGGGCTGAAGGTCGTTTATATGCCACCTGTCGTCCAGCCATTTGTCATTCAGGTCATCGAATCTGAGGGAAAGGATGTCCGCATCTTGATTTGCCTTCATTATATCCAAGACTTTGATCCTGCGCAGGGACTTGCCTTGTTCTGGATCAATCTGATGTAGGATCTTGTCCTGGTCTATCGTCCAGATACTGGAGTCGCTTTTTTGTTTGCTGATTGTGTGGCTGAACTGGCCTAGCTTTGTCCACTGGGGCCTGGAGCAAAAATCCAGCTTTTGCATTCCATTTCCAGGATCGCCGTCATTATATATGAATGACCCGTCTGGGAATACGCTAATGCCCTGGGGAAGATCATCAGAATCCTGGATCTGGACCTTATCCTCTTCACTGCTTGCTTCTTTATTGTATGCAACAGCTGCCTCTTGGAAGGTCTCAGTATCAGGTATCCATTTGTGTATCACCTCTCCCTGGGAATTGATTAAAATCGCAGCATGCAATCCCCGCTCAAAATCAAATGCCCCCCAAATAAGCAAATATCCTGCAGGAATTTCCTCTTTGTCTGTCGTATATATCAAAGGCAAGCTGCGTCTATCCTTAAGCCCATCAAGCTTTAGCTTCTTATAGTCCCTGTCTGGACTTTCTTTCTGGTCCTCCAGCAGGCGTTTGGGATGCATTCCGATATCGTGGCTCAGCTTGTCCATTATGGATTTTTGGCCTGGACCCTGCTCCAGGAGGAAAGCGGTAACCTCTTCCTGAATTGACTTTATTGTTTCTCCTGGAAAATACTCATACTCTGCTGCAATATATCCCCAGGCAAAAAACGATATCAGCAACAGAAAGCTCCCGGAGAATATGCTAAAATACTTCATCTGTTCCTTGTACAAAAATTTCAGGCCATACCTCAAACCCTGCAGGCAATGGGCATGGCCTGTTCATAGATGCCTCAAACCTGTTGCCGGTTTGAGCAATCATTGCTCCTGGACTTAGTTACCATTCAGACTCTTCTTCACCTCCTTCATCAGATTCCGTTTCTTCACCTCCTTCATCAGATTCCCCTTCTTCATACTCATATTCATAGGCATCACCCTCTTCCCCTTCCTCAGCCCCATAAGCGTCATCCTGCTGTTCTCCGTAGGGGTCATCCTGCTGCTCTCCGTAGGCATCTTCATTTTGCTCATATCCATTTTGCTCTCCTCCCTCGGCAGCTATGGCCTGTGAGCCGCAGACAACTAGGCCCAGGGTCAAGAGCAGAAACAGAAAATGCACCCAGACTTTTTTGTTGCCCAATTTTTTGATCCACATTGCTTTAACCTCCTTTTCTTATGGTTTTTGATTTAGATTTGTCTTATGCAAATCAAGTGCCAAAAGCTCAGATGCACTCGAAAAGCAATAATATCTCGGAGTTGGCCCCCTGCTGCAGGCCTGCATTTCATCCCAGCAAACAACGTTCATCTCTGTCCAAAGCAATGTCTGCAGAACAAATATATTCCTAATCCTGTTAGGCGGGGAACAATTGAATGCCGCCATTTCGAAAACCAGGTTCGAAATAGCGGCACTACAGCAGGAAGGAAAGCTAGGCTGATAAAAAGGGAGCTTGCTGCTCAAGCAGAGCAGAGAATAGGATGGAATCTTTGCAACATGTGTAAAAAGGCCACATATGCCATTCAGTTCACAACTGGATGCGCATAAGAATATTTATGCCTCTTGTTTCTGGGCAGGCAGCACCAAGACCGGACAAGGAGCCTTGCCCAAGACGTGCTGGGCCACACTGCCCATGAGAATATTCCTCAGACCTGTCCTGCCGTGGGTACCCATGACAATGAGATCAACATCTCTTTCCTTGGCCTCTTGCACAATAAAATCGTAGGCCCTGCCCCCAGAGCGCACAATGATCTCGCTGGACAGATTTGCCTGAGAAACCTTCTCTTGTGCCCGGTCCAGCAGCTCTTTGGCTTCCCTAGACATCTTTTCCACCAGGTCCGGAGCCATCCTCATCTGTTCCGGAAGTAAATCCACTACGCTTATCAAATAAATCTTGCTGTTGCAGATAGCTCCCAAAATCACAGCCTGGTCCACAGCATAATCGCTGTATACCGAGCCATCCACTGCCACCAGGATTCTTTTGCCCCTGGTCACGGGGCAAGCCAGGCCTTGCTCTTGCATGTTTCACCTCCAAAATACAGCTTCAGGGTGATATAAAATATAATGGTCCCCCATGATTCGATTGCGAACATAGCTTATATAGTTCTGCTCAGCAACTGTCCAGTTTGCCCTGCAAAAGTTGCATTGTTGGCAAACAAGCCCCCTGAAGACGCGTTATCCAGGTGCTGGCCTCCAGAATTGATGCCTGGCAGACTGTCCGCCATCTGGGTTGCACGTCCCAAGCCTGGCTGATCCTGTTGACCTTCCTCAATCTCCTGGACATTTTCTGTTTGCTGAGCGCTGTCTCCAGGGCCCATGTTGTTCATTTGCATCTGCCTAAGCGTAGAGTCCTCAGGCAGCATTCCAGATGGCTGCTCCTGTTTACTAAGTTCATTAGCAGTCTGGTCTCCGACTTTGCTTTCTGTCTCTTCACCTGCCGCTTTTTGTTCTTGCCCGGCTTGGGCTGTAGCCGAGTCCATGCGCGCACTAGTGCCAGAGCCTGCCAATGCTTCCATGCGGTTAGGACCTTGAGCAGGCCCAGAGCTTTGCATGGCGCTATGGCTGGGCTGCCGGGCATGGCTTCTATCCTGCAGGCCTTGCGCGGCACTCTCCATCCCGGTTAAGCCGCCTTGTATCGCGGACATGCTGCACCTCCTCTTTTGGCAGTCATGGGGGACCAAAGATTAAACTCTGCTAGTCCTTCAGGCCGCTGGACATGCCTGTAGATACATTGCAGACATGTCCTGGCGGCCTATTCGGCTAGGCTCCTTTACACCCCGAATCAATAAAAATCATCGAGCAATTCATCGTCCTCGTGCACATGATATGCAATTCCTCGGTAACTCTCTTCATCCAAGCCCTGATCCTGGATCGTGTCCCTCATTTCTTCCAGAGCTTCTTCTCTCAATTCTTCTTCATCCCCCTCGCCTTCATGCATTTTTTTGGTATATTCCCATCTGATGTCCTGCACTTCCTCGGAAGCCTTGACAAAGGCCCTGAGATCGTTGTCAGTTATGTCTTCTGCTTCAAGCTCTGTATTCTTGTCTATCTCACTTTCAAAGACATCGTTTTTTTCATCCTCAGCCCACCCCACACTTGCGCTGCAAAGTATAAGGGAAACAACCAGAACACTTGCAAGGATCAGCTCCTTCAACCGACTCATAAGCACCTCCTTTTGGTTTCGCTATGCAAAACCTGATAAAAATTTCCTAAGTACCATTGCCGACGCCTTGTACTTTGCATATAATATGCCAAACCTAACAGCTCTAGACATATACTTTCGAGCAATTAGCTGTTAATCGCCAAAAGAATCTTCAATCAATTGCCCTTAGCACTTAAATCTTATGTCTAAACCGGCTCATAACCATTACCTCGGCGCGCACTGCTCTGCAGCAGGCCGCTTGTACCAAGCGATCCAGCGCATCCAGGCCCTGGAGGGCACAGCCTTGCAGCTGTTTACCAGGAACCAGAGGTAGTGGAATTCCAGGCCCTTGCAACAAGCAGTTGATTTTGGTGCTTATATGAACAGGATACTATCTCTACAACAACAGCCTTTGTCCCAGCCGGTGTTTTTACTGCCTTACAGACAATTTGTGACCATCCTTTCCTAGCCCTGCCCAGGCAGGTAAAATTGTTGTAGTTCTTCCCTGCTCTCCACCCCCTGCACATTGTTCAAAAAGGACTTTTGGGATAAACTGGCCTGACTTCCTGGCAGTACGAGGGAGCTGCTCTGAACGATTCGCACACCAGGCCTGAACTATCAACCCGGAGAGCACCCATGCAAAAGCAAGACATCTCCCTGGACACCTCAGTTCAGTTCTCCTATCTCTCAGACAAGAAAAAGTCCTTGATTTTCAGCCAGGCCATGGAAACCCTGCAGTATACCGGAGCAGAGATTCATCATGAGGGGGCGCGGGACTTGCTGGGCAGGAACGAATGCTCGGTCAAGGGCAAGCGAGTCTATATCCCCTCCCAACTGGTGCACTGGTGTCTGCACAAAGTGCCGCCTATTACCACGGTTCATCGCTGGGACCGTACCAGCAGGATCAGGATCGAGCCTTACAGAAGCCATTTTGGTCCCGGGCCCACCTGCCCCAATTTTATTGATCCCTATACTTGGAAAAGAAGACGCTATGTAAAGCAGGACGCCGCAGATGTAGCCCGAATTTGCGATGCCCTGCCGGAAATGGATTTTGTCATGTCCCTGGGTTCTATCTCTGATGTCACAGACGGCTTAGAGGAGATTTACGAATTTGCAGAGATGATCCAGGAAAGCAGCAAGCCAATTATTGCCTGGTGTTATTCCAGACAGCACTGTGCCTATATCCACGAGATAGCAAGCGCGGTTGCCGGAGGCCAGGATGAGCTGCGACACAAGCCATTATACTTCTTCTATAATGAACCTGTCTCTCCTTTGACCTGTGATTTCAACTCTGTAGACAAGCTTCTTTACTGCGCAAAACACGGCATCCCCCAGATTTTTGCCCCTGCCAATACTAGCGGGGCTACAGTGCCTGCTACCCATGCCGCCCATCTAGTGGTTACCCTGGCTGAATCCCTGATCGGAGTAGTCCTTTCCCAGCTGCAACGCCCAGGGGCCTGCATCATTATTGGCGGCACACAGTCTATCCTGGATATGCGACGTATGGTCTTCTCCTATGGAGCCCCTGAGCTGAGCATTTTGAGCCTTTGCCTGACAGAATTGGCTGATTATATCCGGTTGCCTGTTTTTGTGGCTGGAGGCTGCAGTGATTCCAAGACCACAAATTCCCAGGCTGCCCTGGAAGCCACTTTTTCACTGCATTCTGCCTTGCTTTCCGGGGCCAACCTGGTCCATGACGCTGGATTTTTGGAGTCTGGCATGACTGGTTCAGTTTTCCAGCTTGTGCTTGCAGACGAGGTCCTGTCCATGGGCAGACAGATTATAAGAGGCATTTCCTTGCAAGACCTGCCCGATGCCCTGGAAGAAATCCATAAGCTGGGTCCTGGCGGAAACCATTCGCAGACCATGTTCAGCAAGGAGAGGTCTCAAGATTTCTGGCAGCCCCGCTTCATGGAAAGGCGCAGCTATAAGGCCTGGCGCGAGGATGGCTGCAAGCGTATGCGAGACAGGATCCAGGAATATATTCTGCACCTGCTGCAGGAGCGCGCTTCGCGCCGGGATGAGCTTTCCGCCCAAGTCAGGGACAGTATCCAGGACATACTGCAGCGTGCAGAGGTCAACAAGGCCCAAAAGACATAATGCAAGGCTTTGCAGCCAGGACCAGATCAATCCGGAATCAGTCAAGGAAACGGGGTAGTTATGGCCAGAGATTACATTGTCTCAGCTGTGGGCAGCAACCGTCCAGGCGTGGTTGCCGAGGTCAGCAAGCAGATCTATCTCGCCGGGATCAAGATCGTGAACTCCAGCATGACCCTGCTGGCAGAGCACTTTTCGCTGATGATCCACATCAGTGCTGAAGAGGATGCTGTCCACAACTGGCTTGAGCCTTTGCTGCATGACTTGCAGGAACAAACAGAGATCAGCTCCCAAATTCTCCCTGTTCCTGAAGCTGGCCCAGGAACAGGACAAGTTTCTAGTCGACGTTACGCCTTGCGCGTCCGGGGCCAGGATAGATCCGGCTTGGTGTACAAAACCTCCAACTTTCTGGCCCGCAAGGGGGTGAATATTCTAGATATGGATACTCGCCTAGAGGAAGATCCCCTGGAAGGAACATCCTTGTTTCGCATGTACACCCTGATCGAGGTCCCTGAGAAAGTAGACAACCAGTCCTTTCGCAGCGAACTGGAATCCCTGGCCAGTGAGCTGCAGGAGTCCATCAGTCTGACCAAGGTCCCTAAGCCCAAGTAGGAAAGGACATGCCCAATTTCCAAATTACAGTCAATCCGCTGCAGGAGACCCTCGAGGCCCAACCAGGTGAAACTCTCCGGGAAACCCTGCAGCGGCATGGAATCCATGTTGAAGGTCCATGCAACGGCCAAGGGATCTGCGGGCAATGTGGGGTCTGGGTGCAGGACCCCCAGGATGTGCCTCCTACTGTGCATAAAAAGATATCTGCAGAGCAAGAAAAAGCCGGGCTGAGGCTATCCTGTAGGGTGGTGCCCCAAAGCAATATGACGATTCGCCTGCCAGAGGATTTCAGCAGGGATGCCCAAAGGATCAGGGATGCCCAGCAGATCCTGGAGGGAGAGCGTATCAGCTGGGGTAGAGTTGCCAGCGCAGTCAAGGTGTTTCAACAGCAAGGAGCCTGGTGGCTGCGCTATGACCATGAGCAGCAAGCAGTCCAGCTGCCTGGCTGGAGGCCTGAACTGGAGCCTAAGGGCCTGGCAGTGGACCTGGGCACCACTTCCATAGTGCTTACCCTGGTCTCCCTGCGAACTGGCGAGGAATTGGCCACTGCCTCCATGCTAAATCCGCAGAGCCGCTACGGCCACGACGTGATCTCCCGCATCAGGCACGGATCTACTTATGATGGCCTAAAGCAGCTGCATCAAACCGCAAGTAGAGGCTTGAACCAGCTCATCCGCGAGGTCTGCTCTGATGCAGACTCTGACACGCAAGACATCCTGGATGTGGTCCTGGGGGGGAATACTACAATGCTTCAGCTTGCAGCCTGCATCGATCCTTCACCTCTGGGCGAAATCCCATTTCGTGTAGATATCCAAGGCGGGACAAGCTATCCTGCAGAGCGCTTTGACCTAAGGATCAACCCTGCCGCCAGGGTCTACATCCCTCCTGTCCTGCACGCCTTTATCGGCACAGATGTTACTGCAGGCCTGCTTATGAGCGGGGATTTCTTCAACGATGCCGCACGGATCTTGTATATAGATGTGGGCACCAATGGGGAGATAGCGATCAACAACCAGGGCCAGAGATTGGCTGCATCCACTGCTGCGGGCCCTGCATTCGAGGGTGCCACCTTGACCAGCGGGATGAGGGCTGCCCTGGGGGCGATTTCAGAAGTTTACCTGGACGGCCTGGACCTGCAAGTGGTCACAATTGGAGATGTGCCTGCAAAGGGCATTTGTGGCAGCGGCATTGTGGATCTTATGGCCTGCCTTCTGGACTTGGGCATAGTAAATCATACAGGCCGCATGAAGACAGCGGCAGAAGATCTGCAGATCAGTCCCACAACCAGGCAGAGACTGGAGCTATTGGACGGCAAGCCAGCAATCAGGCTGGGCAAGGATGTGGTCTTCACCCAGCAGGATGTGCGGGAGATTCAGCTCTGCAAGGGAGCCATACGGGCCACTATTGATATCCTGCTGCAGGAAGCTGAACTACAGGCAGGGGACCTGGGAAGGATCATTGTTGCTGGAGGGTTTGGTTATTATTTAAAGGCGCGCAGTCTGGAACGTATAGGGCTTGTCCCAGCAGGAGCCCAAGGCAGTATAGAGTTTGCTGGAAACGCAAGCAGAAGCGGATGTGTCTGGCTGCTAAACGACATAACCTACAGGCGCTATCTGGAGGATCGGGTCTCCAAAGTCAGGCATGTTCCCACTGCTAATCATGCGCAGTTTATGGACCGTTATGTGGAGTGTATGGAGTTCCCACAGCCTGGCAGTCAGCCCTGCCTGCCCTAAATTGCCCCAGACTGGCACTTGCTATAAATAAAAGAGACTCAAAAATGCCAAGGCGGCAAGGTAGCCACAAAACTGCCCGCGCCTGCCTGCAGTTCCCCCTCCAGCCTAAGTTTTGATCAGATCCAAATTTGACTTTCAATAATATTTAAATTAATTTTCGTGTCATTTCATATTACCTATAGGGAGGAAGTATGTCTAAAAAGCATTTGGCAGCCTCAATCTTGCTCTGTTTGCTCCTGGCTTTGCCCCAGGCCCTCTGGGCACACTTTGGTGCAGTCCTGCCCCAGGACTCCATGCTAAATGAATCTCAGCGCCAGACAGAGGTCAAATTCGCTTTCCTGCATCCCTTTGCCCAGCAGGGCATGGACCTGGAAAAACCGGAAAAGGTCACTGTCACCCATATGAGCCAGGATCAAAGCCAGTCCCTGCTTGCAGAGCTCAGCCCAGTGCAGATGCTGGACTCCCAGGCCTGGCAGCTTGACTTCCAGCCAGACAGGCCTGGTGTTTACTGCCTGAGCATGCAGCCCCAGCCCTATTGGGAAGAAGCAGAGGGCATCTTTATCAAGCACATCACCAAAACCTATATCGCAGCATTTGGCCAGGAAGGCGGCTGGGACCAGCCCTTGGGCCTGGAAACAGAGATAGTTCCCTTAACCCGGCCCTTTGGCCTGTATGCAGGCAATGTCTTCCAGGGCAGGGTCCTGCTGGATGGAGAGCCAGTGCCCGGGGCAGAGGTGGAAGTGGAATACTACAATAAAGGCCAGAAGGCCCAGGCAGCCAACGAGTACATGCATACCCAGGTTTTGTTCGCTGATGATAACGGGGTATTTACCTATGCCGCGCCAGCTGCTGGCTGGTGGGGCTTTTCCGCCTTGAACGAGGCAGATTACACATTGCAGCATCAGGATCAGGAGCAGGAAGTCGAGCTGGGGGCGGTGCTCTGGGTGCAGTTTCTGCCCTGGGAATAAGGCTGGCAGTTTATGCACATCTCAGAAGGAATACTTACTGCGCCAGTGCTTCTGAGCGGGGCAGGAGTGGCCCTGGCAGGCACTGCCGTCGGCCTGAAGAGCATGTCCCAGCAGGAGGTGCCCCAAGTGGCGGTGCTCACTGCCACCTTTTTCGTGGCTTCTTTGGTACATGTCCCTTTGGGCCCGGCCAGCATCCATCTGGTCCTAAACGGTCTGCTGGGGCTGATCTTGGGCTGGGCCTGCTTTCCCGCCATTCTGGTAGCCTTAATCCTGCAGGCCATCTTTTTCCAATACGGCGGGCTGAGCGTGCTGGGAGTAAACACTCTGATCATGGCCCTGCCCGCACTGCTCTGCTTCCTGGCCTTTAGCCCGCTGTTAAGGAGCAAAGGCAATATGTCCGCCCTGGCAGGATTTCTGACAGGCAGCCTCTCTATATTCGGCTCAGCAGCCCTTTTGGCCCTGTGCCTGACTGTTAGCGGTGAGGCCTTTATCCCTGCGGCTAAGACCCTGTTGGCTGCGCATATTCCAGTCATGCTCCTGGAGGGCCTGCTGACCGCTGTCATTGTCAGCTTCCTGCTGCGGACCAAGCCGGAGATCCTGCAAACCAGAGTGCTGCCAGGCAAACCAAAGGATAAGGATCATGACCCTGCCTCTGAATAACTGCCTATTGGCCTTGGCGATTTGCCTATGCCTGGCCCTGTGCAGTGCCCCGGCCCAGGCCCACAGGGTGAATCTGTATTGCAGTCTCCAACAAAAAGAGATCCTCTGCGAGGCCAGCTTTGCTGACGGTTCTCCTGTGTCTGGCGCAGACATCGTTGTCCAGGACACAGAAGGCCAGGAAGAGCTGCTTAGCACCGAGACGGACAGACAAGGCCAGGCCAGCTTTGCTCTGCCAGAGAAAACCCTTCAGTCTGGAGCTGACCTGGAGGTGACCCTGCAGGCCTCCATGGGCCACCAGGATTCCTGGACTATTCCAGCCAAGGAGTACGCCCACTTAGAGCAGCCAGGGGAGGAGGGCCTGGATGCAACCCCTGGAAACAGACAAGAATCCCAGGAACCCAGCTCTAAGGCAGACAGTCAGCCAAGCCAGGAAGAAAGCTCCAGGGACTGGCCCAGTCGGCAGGAACTGCGGGATATCGTGGCAGAAGAGCTCGCCCAGGAGCTTGAGCCTTTGCAGAAGAAGCTAAGGTCCAGGGACAAGGTCTCCCTGCAGGACGTCCTGGCAGGCTTGGGCTATATCCTGGGCCTGGCAGGCATAGCCTTCTATTTCAAGGGCCGCAAGGGGCAATAGGAGCTGGATAATGCTGCTGCAGACCCTTATCCAGGGAGATTCCTTCCTGCATCGCTGCGATCCCAGGGTCAAGATCTGTGTTGCCCTGCCCTTTGCTGTCACTGCCGCCCTGCTCCAAACCTTCCCTGCGGCTGTGGCAGCTATTGGCATCTCCTGTATTCTGCTCCTCTGGGCCAGGCTTCCGGTTTCAGAGGTCTTGGGCAGACTGGCCCTGGTCAACATGTTCATCCTGTTCCTCTGGCTTTTTTTGCCCTTTTCCACCCCTGGGCAGGAAGCCTTCAGCCTGGGACCCTTGCTCTGTACCTGGCAGGGTCTGGCTCTGGCCGGACTGATCACTCTCAAATCCAACGCTGTGGTCCTGGCTATCCTGGCCCTTTTGGCCACATCCTCCATCCCCTCCCTGGGACACGCCCTAAGCAGGCTGGGCCTGCCTGATAAATTGACGTTCCTGCTGCTAATCAGCTACCGTTACCTGGAGGTCATTTTCCAGGAATACCACCGCCTGCAGGAAGCAGCCAGGATCCGGGCCTTCAGGCCGGGCACCAACATGCACACCTACCGCACCTACGGACATCTTCTGGCCATGGTGCTTTTGAACAGTTATGAGCGGGCCCAGCGAGTCTACCAGGCCATGCTGCTCAGGGGCTTTCAGGGCAGATTCTACTCCCTGCAGGAGTTCCAGCTGGTCTCCAGGGACATTTATTTTCTGCTGGGTTTGGCTGCAGCTATCTGCGGGCTGATCCTCCTGGATTGGACACCTGAACCACTTTAGCTTGAAAGCTGATTAAAGAATTTGCAACTCCCAGCGCTAGCAGAAACTTGTAAATAGCGCTTAAGCAAGAGGAAGGATGTCAGAAGCTGTATCTCCCCTGCTGCATCTGGAAAAGGTCAGCTTCGCCTATCCCCAGGGCCCGGACCTGCTGCGGGATCTGGACTTTTCCTTTTCCCCGGAGCAGCGCATTGGCATTATCGGCCCCACTGGCCTGGGCAAGACCACATTTTTGCAGCTTCTGGTAGGCCTGCTAAGGCCTACCCGGGGCAGGATCCTGTTCCAGGGAGAGCCTCTGACCAGCTCCAGGCTCAGGCAGCTGCGCAGCTGCCTGGGCTATGTCTTCCAGAACCCTGATGATCAGCTTTTCAGTCCTACAGTACTGGAGGATGTGGCCTTCGGACCGCTGAATCTGGGCTGCAGTCCCCAGCGGGCAAGAGAAAGGGCCCAACAGGCCCTGGACCTGGTGGGTCTGCAGGGCTATGAAGACAGGATCACCCTGAGGCTCTCCGGCGGGGAAAAGAAGCTGCTCTCCCTGGCCACCATCCTGGCCATGCAGCCAAAGGCATTGCTTTTGGACGAGCCTTCCACAGGCCTGGATCCTGAGACCAGGGAGCATATCCTGCAAGTGATCAGGGATCGCCTGGACCTGGGTCTGCTCATTGTCTCCCACGACTGGGACTTCCTGTATCAATCCACCCAGGAACTCTTAACCCTGGAGCAGGGCAGGCTCCTGGCCCAGAACCGGGATGTTCTGCATCAGCATCTGCACTACCATCCCAGCGGGCATGTGCCACATGAGCACAGGAACATGCTGCAGGAAGATCCTAAGGCCGGATAGAGATTGGAAGGACTGCAGGAAACAATCCTGATTGGACAGGGGGCTTAACAGCCCGGGGCTGGCCTACTCTTCTTTCTGCAGCAGATTGAAGCTGACCTGCTGCATATCCTCTTGGAACTCCTCCCCGCATTCCAGTGCAGTATCGTTATCCTCGTCATACATCCAGTTGATCTCCACCTGGACTCCCTTCTGGGCTGCCTCTTCCAGCCTGTCAAAGAAGTTCATGAACACTTTGGAGCTGCTGCTGTTGAAATAGACCAGCTCCACATCCACTTGCACCTTTTCCTGGCTCAGATTGTTTAGATAGACCTCCAGCCATTCCAGCAAAGGGGTATAGAACTTGGCGGAGTTCTCTGGATAGGACTCCCCCTTTATCTGCAGGTGGTGGTGCTGGGGATCAAAATATATCCACGGGGTGGACTTGCTTTGCTCGCGAATAAATGCATCCATAATTTCTCCACTCAAACCCGTCTCCTGCCGCAATTATAAATACAGATCTGGATCGGTTAGATAACTGCCTTGACTACAAAGAAGCTGTAGCCATTTTCTATGTCAGCGATCTCAAACTCAATAGGCTGCGAGGCCTTCCTGGCCATTTCTATAAAACCCAGCCCCGCCCCCTTGCTGGCGTCATCAGCCTGCATGCGCCTTTGCTGCTTGTAATACTGCTTGAGCTCAGCCTTGTCCATGGACTTGATCCTGGTCAGCTTGTCCTGCAAGGCTGCTTCCTGTTCCTTTTGGATGTAGTTCCCGCTCAGGATATAGAAATGCTCTTGCTCTCTGCCCACAAGCAGGACTCCATAGCTTATCTCCTGCTCTGCCTCTTCTACAGTAACCCTTTGGGCTGAATAGTTGATTATATTCTGCATCAATTCCACAAAGATGGAAAAGACCTTGTGGATAATATTGGTGCTGGTCTCCTCCAAGCTCATTTTCTGCTTCAGGGTTTGGCCTATTCCTTCCAATAGGCTTTGGGAAATAGGACCGCTGAAACTGAAAATTATGCCCTTTTCCTGCAGCTGCTGATAAAAGCGGTGAACTTCTTCCTGCATATTGCCCGTCCTGAAGCCATAGTTTGCAAGGACCTGGTTCCAGGTGCACCAGGGTCTAACCCTGGCCCAAGCCCTCTTGTCCTTTGATCTGATTCCGGCCTGCATCTTTTGCTGCGTAAAGCTGCCTGTCAGCTACTTCCAACAGCTGCATGTGTCTGTCCTTCTCTGCAGGCACAGCACTGGCGATGCCTATGCTTACTGTTACATACGAAGCGATCTGGGAATAATCATGTCTAACAGCCAGCTCCCGGATACTGGCCTGGATATTCTCAGCCAGGCCCATGGCTGCGGAAAAGCCTGTCTCCGGCAGCACCACAGCAAACTCCTCGCCACCGAATCTGGAGACCAGATCGCTGCTCCTTTTCACACAGGAGCTAATGGCCTGGGCTACCAGCACCAGACAATCGTCACCTGCGCTGTGTCCATAATGATCATTGAACTGCTTGAAAAAATCAATATCCAGAATGATCAGGCTCAAAGGCTGGCTGCTGCGCACAGCCCGCTTCCACTCAGATTCCAGGTATTCGTTGAAGCGTCTCCTGTTGAAGATAGAAGTCAAGCCGTCCACATAGGACATCTGGGACAGCTTCTCCTTATGGTTTTGCAACTCAACGTTCAACTCATTCAGATCGCTTTGCATGCGATCTCCCATCTTCACCAGGCGCTTGCTCTGGCGGAAAAGCTTCTTATAGGCTTCCAGCAGGTCGCAATAGGGTTTGTACAAAGGACTGCCACTGAAGTCTGCTGACTGCAGAAGCTGTTCTGCCTCCTCTATAACCTTATATTCCCGGGAAAAAAGATCCTGATCTATCAATATATCCTCCTGCTTTGCCCATGCAGGGAAAATGCCCAATCCCCGGATCTACTGCAAGCCGATACAGGCAATCCTGTCAAAAAGGCTTGTCATGCTCCTGATTTCAGGGCTCCAGGCAAAAGCCCACAAAGGTTACGTCATCCCTTTGCTCCTCCTGCCCCTGGTGCTTAGCGAACATCTGCAGCAGGGCCTGCTTCTGCTCTGCCATATCCATATCCTGGATGGACTCCAGGAAGGCCATCAGGTCCTTCCTGCCCAAGGGCAGCCCCTTGGCCTGGCCCACCTGGTCATAGATTCCGTCGGTACACATATAAAAAGTCAGCTTGTCCTGAATCTGGATGGACCTGGTCTGGAACGGGTAGTCAGGGTTTGCGGAGCGATAGCCCAGGCTTTGCCTGTCACCCTTGATCTCGGAGATCTTACCTTCCCTGAGCTGGAACAGGCCCAAGCGGCTGCCAGAGAAATACAACAGCCCCTGGGAGCGGAAGTAGACGCAAACCCCCATGTCCAGTCCGTCTTCGGAAAAGCTGGAGGCTTCCTGCTTAGAGAGCATGCCCTGTACCACCCGGCTCACTTCCTGCTGCATCCGGGCTGGATCGTCCACTCCTACCGCACTGGCCACCCGATCCAGGGCGGAGACCGCGGCCATGGTCATGACCCCTCCTGGCACCCCGTGTCCAGTGCAGTCCAGTACAGCCAGGGCGAAACCGTCCCTGTGCTGCCTGCTCCAAATCATATCCCCACTGATCACGTCCTTGGGCTTCCAGATGCAGAAGCTCTCCGGAACCAAGGCCTGGAGGTGCTCCTCCCTGGTCAATATGGCCTGCTGTATGGTCTGGGCATAATGGATGCTTTCCATTACTTTGTCCAGGACCTCTGTCTTGGCCTGGCTGGCTTCTTCAGCCTTCTCCTTGGCCTCCTCCAGTTGGGTGGACTTCTCCTCCAGCTCGCAGGTCCGCTCCCTGACCTTGTCCTCCAGCTGCCTGGTATGGCTCTTGATTTCCTCTACCATGGAGGAAAAAGCCCGGCTCAAGTCCCCTATCTCATCTCCCCCGGCAGGGGGCAGAGAAACCTGGTAATCGCCATGGGCCAAAGCTGTGGCGGATTGATGCAGGGCGCTCAATGGCCGCAAGACTAATCTTTCCACCCAATAGCCAAACATCAGGAGCAAAAGGCCCAGCATAATCAGCAAAGCGGCTATTGCCGCCACCATCCACTTGGCATCCAGAATTTGGGCTGCTTGCAAGTCCACTGCACTAACCACATGCCAGTTGAGCTCAGGAATCCAGGTCAGGGCCAAAAGTTGTTTTTTGCCGTCCAACTCTGCCCAGAAGATTTCAACCTCATCCGGGCTGTTTTGTGCCTGCTGCATGGCCTGGTTCAGCTCCTGCACATCAGAGGAGGCAGTAAACTGCTTCTGCAGGGAGCGCTGCTCCTGCTCAGACTCCGGCATATCAGCTTCAGCACCTGAACCGTAAGCAATCAGGCTCTCATCCGGATGGGCCTGGATAAGCCCCTGCTTGTCCAGGATCATTGGAGTTACCCCGGGTTCCTCTGCAGATATGAATTCCTGCAGGAACTCTGACAGCTCCAGGCCTGTACCTGCCATGCCAATCTTTTGATCCTGATGCCAGACCATGACATCTATCCAGACCTGGGTCTTTTGCAGATGGACATCAGGATTGACGTTGATAGTAAAGGTATCGAAATCCTGCATGGTGGTGAAATACCATTCATCGTCCGAATTTTCCGGATCCAGATGATAGCGTGGTTCTTGGCTGTATTCCTTGTCTGGCCCGTTATAATAGTAGGCCTGGCTTTCATGGTTGACCAAAAAATAGTTCTTCCCCTGAAAGGCCTGCTCATAGCCGTCTGCTTCCTGGAAAAAGCGTGACCTTTTGGAGTCTGATTCTTCGTCCATCAGCCACTGCTTGAGCAGGACAGAATCAGCGAAACGTTGAGCCAGGGCCAATTCCTTGGTTATTGGAGCCTCTATCTGCTGGGCGCTGAGCAGGGTAAAGTTTTTCGCATAGGCTTGGCCTAATTGGGCTTGAATCCTTTCCAGCATTTCCTGCCCAATCCAGATAGTGGGTATCAAAGCCACCAGACAGGCTATGATCAGGGCCAGCATGGATTTTGTGCGTAGGCTTAAATTAAGGACTTTCATTGCAGACTCTTTGTCTTTTAGAGCTTGGTTATAACAGGAGCATGAGCATTGCAGCTAAAAAATGCTTTAGCTGATAAGTGTGCTTACCACACCTACAGTTGCAGAAGCAAATCTTGACCAACTGGCAAAATCGGATCTGACCCAACTCTTCAAATGATGCTTTGCTATTCGAGCCTCCTTGACTAAACACCTGAAAAGGTACAAGCCTGAATAAAAATGTGGCTGCAGGAAAAGGCAAAAAAACATAAGCCCCAAGGAGGTTGTTATGGCCAAGTATCTGTTTATCCTGGGCAAGGACGACAACGAGGCTGCCACCAGATGCTTTCAGTTCGCCAAGGTGGCCAAGGACAAAGGGCATGAAGTAGAGATGTTCCTGGTGGATGGGGCAGTGATGTGGGCGGACAAGGACCGGGACCTGTCCCAGAAGACCATCACCGGAGACTCCCCAGGGGACTACCTGCCCACCCTGGTGGACCAGGAAGTGCCCTGCGGGGTCTGAATCCCCTGCGCCAATTCTCGTCAGGTAGACGAGAGCAAGTTCTACAGCAATATGTACCTGGGCGGGGCACCCAAGATCATCGACCTGGCCGAGGATGCCCGGGTGTTTAATTTCTAAGAACCTGGAAAACTTTCACTGGATCGTGGTCCAGCACAGGCTCCCGTTGAAATACAGACCCTTTTCTGTCATTCCGGATACTGGGCCGCGGTCCAGCACAGGCCCCAGCCGGACTGCAGTCACTCTTGTCAAAGTATGAGATGCCGAATTCCTCGTTCCCAGGCTCCTGCCTTCCTCTTTCTTCGTTCCCAGGGTCCTCCCTGGGAACGTCTTTTCTTATGGCTCCGGCCATCCTCTTTTTTTTTGCAAGCGCCCCCCTAGCCAGGAATATAAACCAAAACCCTGGTCAGATCCTGCTCATCATCCACCTCCAGCTGGATATCATAACCCATGGTCTGGGCGGTCAGCCTGGCTGAGTAGGTGCCCAGGCCAGTGCCGGAGCGCTTGCCGTAAGTCCTGTACTTTGCAAAGAAATCCTCCCTGAGAGCCTCTGGCACTGCACCCTTGTTGCTGATGCAAAGCAGCACCTCTTCATTTGCAGTAATCTCCAAAGCAACCTCCTCTCCCTGGGGCGAGGCCTCCACAGCATTCACAAACAGATTGGCCAGCATGGTGTATAACAGGCGCTCCTCTGCCTGCACCGACAAGGAGTCCTCCTGTTGAACTGCTGCGCCCTGGAGCAGGACTTTGGTCTTCACCTTGAATGCCGCCAGCCTGGAATGGTTATCTGCAAGAAGCTCCCGGATCACTGCCAGGAGGTCCACTTCCTGGGGCTGATATTCGTAGTTGCCCATCTCCATCTTGAACATGTCCAGGGAAAGATTGATCATGTTCAGCATCTTCCAGCCGGTTTGCTCAATAAAGCCCAGAAGCTCCCTTTGCTCCTCAGTCAGGTTATCCCCCTGCAGCACAACCTGGGGCAGGCCGATGATGCCGTTTAAAGGGCTCTTCAGGTCGTGGCGCATGATGCGCTCCACATCTGTTTTGATCCTTTCCAGGTTTTTTTGGTCTGTGATATCCTCCTTGACCCCTACATAGTTGATAATCTTCCCAGACCCGTCCTTGACCGGGGCTATGGCAGCCTGCTCCCAGTACAGCTCCCCGCTCTTCCTGCGGTTGCAGAACTCCCCGCGCCAGGTTAGACCGGAGCTGATGGCCTCCCACAGCTCGTGGTAAAACTCTTCATCATGCTCCCCGGACTTGAGTATCCTGGGATTTTGGCCCACCGCCTCCTGGAGGCTGTAGCCAGTGACTCTACTGAAGGCCTGGTTCACGTATTCAATCCTGCCCTGGGTATCAGTAACCACAATGGGCATGGGGCTGTTTTCCACCGCCAGCCTGAGCTTGTTCAGCTCCAGCTCTCTTTGCTTGCGCTCCGTAATGTCCAGCCCCAGCATGGCCACGCCTGTTAGCTCCTGGGACTGGGGATCCAGCACAGGAAACAGATGGTGCTGCACATCCCTGCCCAAGCGCTTTGTCTCGTACTGCAGGGGGTGCTTGCTGATTTGCAGCACCTGCAGCATGGCCAGATGCTGCTCCGCTGCCTGCCTGGGCAGGAAGTCAGCCAGCTTCTGGCCAGCAATATCCTGTATCGATGTGCCCAAACGCCTGGCCACAGTGGTATTAGCATGCAGAACCCGACCATGATTGTCCAGGAGAAGAGCTGATTCCTGGATCGCCTCCAGCAGGGATCTCAAGAGCTCCGCCTGGCTGGCTATGGTCTGCTCTGCCTGCTTTTGCCTGCTGATATCCAGAAGCACCCCTTCCAGGTAAACAGGCCTGCCTGTCTCGTCAGGAACGTTGTGGATGCTCTCGTACATCCAGCGCACCCCACCTTGCTTGTGCAGTATGCGGTGTTCCCGGTAGGTGCTGTAGCCGGGCCTGCTCAAAAGCTCCCTGTGGGATGCGGAGTACAGGATATCCTGTAAATCCTGGGGATGGATTATTTCCTGCCAAGTGATCTCCCCTTGCAGGAACTCCTCAGCGCTGTAGCCGGTGAGTTCCTGCACCGCGCCCCTGACATACACAGGGCTCCAATCCAGGTGGCTGCGAAAGGAGATGCCGTAAAGGTTCCTGGTCAGGGACTGGTAGCGCTCTTCGCTTTCCTGCAGCTCTTTGAACAGCAGGGCCTGGGGTCGGGTGATGCCTGTAGCCACAATCGCCTTGTAGATCAGATAAAAGGAAACGATCTTCAGAAAGTGCCCGATCAGGTTGGAAAGGCCATAGACGCTTACGTAAAAGGTAAAGGCCAGTTCAGCCAGAACAGTACTGCCCAGGCTAATGATTATCAGGCCGAATACCTGGCCATCAAAATACTGTCTGCGCTTGAGCAAGACAGCGATTGTGGATAGCAAAACCAGGCAGATCAGGTATTCGCTGCCGATCTTGAACCCTGTCAGCCCCTGGCCTTCTATATAGCAATCCGGAAAGTTCCGGGTCAAAGTCAGCAGCAAAATGCTTAAGGTAAGCAAGCCGTATCCCAACACAGGCAGCCGCAGGGAAAACCCCCTGCCCATGAGCAGGGCAAAGAGCAGCAAGGACAAGGCCTCCAAGTAGCGGGTGGCGATCCAGAGCTGGGTGGGCAGATTGGCATCAAAGCCGGGGAAAAAGGGCATGCCTTGGTAGCTCAAGGTATGCACCCCATCCAGGATGCCTATGCAAAGATAGGCCACTCCCAAAAGGGTAAAAGCGCTGTTTTCTACATTATGCCTGGAGTTCCAGGCCAGGATAAACACGCAGCAGGCAATGACAATGCTGAAAATCTCGGCCGCGGTATGGAAGAGCAGGAAATCGTAAGCGCTGAGCAGGGCCAGCCCCAGCAGGATCAAAAGCCCCCAAAGCAGGGCATTCCAAGTCTCTGGCCTGATCATCTTGGGCATACTGGCATTTTTGAGGCTGCAATGCGAGGGTGTCTGCAACTTTTCTCCAAAGTCTGAACTTACCATCCTGTCTTTGCATGATTATCTACATGAGAATTGCCTTAGCAGCAAGCTAGAAGTTGTTTCAACCTGGCGGGAGCCAGGCCTCAGAATTCAGCGTTTTTTAGCCTATAGTCCCAACAGGGCTCCAATGGACTTTACAACCAGGAATCCGCTCTGTCCTCCGCCGGGATTGTCGAACATATCCCTGAGCATAAGGCTGTCTCCGTTGATGAGGACTACAAAATCGTGGTTGTTCTTGTTGTAGGCAGCGGTGTGATATCCGGGCAGATCCCCGTCATGACCTATGTAGCCCAGATTGTTCTCAATCCCCAGACCGTAACCTATATCCTCGTCTCCGG
>JBNJDO010000015.1:0-30386 GCA_051744965.1 Thermodesulfobacteriota bacterium
GCAGATGGAAGAGCTGAGCTCCTGCCCTCCCTGCTGCCAGCTCTGTCTGCAGTCCTCCTGCACAGAAACCGCCAAAGGCAGTTGCAACGCGTTTTCCTGATACTGCAGCTCCAACAGGGATTCCCCTTCCTGGAACAGATAGACCCCTGCCCCTTGGGCAGGGATTAGCTCCAGGCTCTGCTGCAGCACCCTGCGCCAGACATCCTTAAGGCCCTGGGCCTGGGTGGTCAGCTCAGAGATACGGTTTAGGGTCTGCAGCTCCCGGTTCCTGGCCCTGACCTTCTCCTGCAGCAGCCGCTCTGACTTCTGCAGGGCCTGAGTCCTCTGGTCCACCTTCTGTTCCAGGTTCTGGGCATATTGCTTCAGCTCTTGCCTGGTACCCTTAAGATGCTCGGACATGGTCACTGCTGCTTGGGTCAGCTCCTCCAGCTCATCCCTCTTGCCATCTTTCTCCAGCCTGGGCAGAAAATCCTCCAGGGTTTTATCCTCAATGTTTTCCTTGAACAGATTCAATACTCCGCGCATGTTGTGCACCACCACCCTTTGGAAAATCAGGGCCACAGCCAGGAAAAAGAGCAACAGGCCGGCAAAAAGCACGAAGAAGACAGAGGTGGCGCTTTCCTGGATGGCTGCCAAGGCCTTTTGTACAGGAAAGCCCACTGCAACCACCCCGGCCAGGTCTCCGGGCTGGTTGCCAAATCCCCTTTCTTTGCCGTAGCGCTCCAGCATCTCCTGGGGTGCGTCTTCAGGATCACCATGGCAGCTCATGCAGGACTCCCGGAAATAGACTGGCTTAAAGCGCATGAACTGCTCTTGGTTATCCACCTCTAGCATGCCCTGCCAATTCTGCTGCTCCTGGTTTGCCTTGAATCTCTCAATCATGGAGCTTTCCAGCTCGTTGGCTTCTGAAGCTGGATTGCGGGCATTCTCAGCAACCCTCCTGTACTCGTACTGGGGCAGGACCTGATTAAAGTTCTCCATCACCGCCCGGCTCACATAAGATGTGGACATGGCCTGCAGCAAGAAGAAATCCTCGCCGAACTCCTGGTACATGCTAGGTCGCAGATCCTCGCGTACATAGGCCCTGCTGGACTCCACGGCAGCCATGACCAGCTGAGTTTTCTGATAGGCCTGCTCCTCCAGCTGCCTCTTTTCCAGCTCATAGATGAGATAAGCACTGACAAAGCTGATCAATAGCAGCATCAGGGCAGTGCCAATAAAGAACTTGGCCCTGAAGCCCAAGGCATCCCGGAACATCACTGCACTGTGCAGCTTGCTCGACTTTTGCCCTGTCTGCATGTCTCTGGCCTGCATATGCTGCGTCCCCTTTATATAGTAACTGGCTGCCAGCCTTAGCACAGCCCCACCCAGGCTGCAATCCAAGGTTAGCAGTCACTGCCAACTTTGGTTAGCGCAATCTGCTAATACAAGCAAATCCAAACCAAACCACTTTGAATCAACATCCTGGAATTAAGCATTTTTTTATGAATTGTGCCCTGCAGAATTTTGGTACAGCTCTTGCTTGTGAGTACAAGAACAAAACCCTTGCAGGAAATGTTCTTATCCACAGCAAGCCCATTTCTGCCTGGAGCAGACCTGCCAGCTCAAAAAGGCTGCTTAAAAGATGCTCAGGCATGCCCTGCTGAGAAGCTCAGGCTTGGGGAGAAGAAGACAGGCAAAAGGACGGCAAGGTGATTGTGGTCAAACCTAAACAGCAAGCTAGGGAGGTATTTTGGACATGAGTGAGGCCCAACAGAAAAAAGGCATCGACTGGAGTGTACTCTGGCGCACCGAGGATTGGGGGGCGGTCTGGATAGGCATCTTCCTGCTTTTCCTGTGCATAGCCCACGCTTTACCTTTTGTGCAGCTGCCGGGCTCCTGGGGCGGAGATGTGGGCCCTGTGAGCGAGACCTGGCCTACATACGGCATCCTGGGGATACTGGGCACCGTAATCTTTGTGTATATCTTAAATGCGGTGGCCCTGTATCTTCAAAACGAAAACATCAAGAGATACACCGCGGGCTTTGTAGGGGTCATTATCCTCTCCCTCCTGGCCTATTTCATAGGCAAACATGCCTACCTCTCCCACTATGGCTTCAATCAGGTCATCTGGGCCCTGGTCCTGGGGCTCATAGTGAGCAACTTCTTTGTCAAGCTGGCTCCTCCTGATGGGGCCTTGCGCTACGCAGCCCGCACTGAGCAGTATATCAAGACAGGTCTGGTGCTTCTGGGCGCGCGCATCATGTTTGACAAGCTCCTGCTTTTGGGAGCTTATGGCCTAGGTGTGGCCTGGACCGTAACCCCAATTGTGATAGTGTTCATGTTCTGGTTCGCGCTGAAAGTGCTCAAGATGCACGAGGAGAAGGAGTTTGCCATCACCATTGCTTCCGCTACCTCTGTCTGCGGCGTATCCGCTGCAATTGCCGCAGGCGCGGCAGCCAAGGCCAAGAAGGAGCACATCAGCGTAGCCATTGGCGTGACCCTGATCTTCACTGTGATCATGATGGTGGTAATGCCTGCAGCCATTGCTGCTTCTGGCATGAATGAGCATGTGGGCGGAGCCTGGCTCGGGGGCACCATAGACTCCACAGGAGCGGTGGTGGCTGCAGGGGCCATGCTTGGGGACCAGCCCATGGAGATCGCTGCGGTGATCAAGATGATCCAGAACGTGATGATCGGCGTTATCGCCTTTGCAGTGGCTGTGTTCTGGGTTCTCTACTTTGAGCGCGGCCAGCGGGATAAATCCGAGATGCAGAGCGCTCCCAAGGAGATCTGGATCAGGCTGCCCAAGTTCGTATTGGGCTTTGTCTTCGCCTCCCTGGTGTTCACCTTCTTCCTCTCCGGGGACTATCGGGATCACGCCTTGGACCTGGCCAACAGCTGGCGGGGCCTGTTCTTTGTTCTGGCCTTTGTCAGCATCGGTTTGGAGTCCAACTTCAAGGAGATGGCCAGGGTCCTGGAGGGCGGCAAGCCCTTGATCCTGTATGTTGTAGGCCAGAGCCTGAACCTGGTCTTGACCTTTATAGCTGCCTACATCCTGTTCAGCGGCCAGTTCCTGCCGCCTGTGTACTAAGAGGATGCAGAGCATAACCAGCAAGGGCAGGGTCTCCCCCCTTCCCTGCCCTTGCGCATCTGGCTTGCAGGCCAGGCACTAAATGGGCATAATATTAAATACCCTGAGCAGGGTATAAAACAGGTCCACACTTAGGGTCCCAGGCAAAGCAGATATGGGCAATCAGGAACTGAGCCAAAAATACCGCTGGATAAGCCAGGAGGAGATACACTTCTTGCGCACTCTGGCCACGTATATCCGGGCCAAGACGCCGCAGCCCTTCTGGCACTGGCTGATTCCCTTCAAGTTCGCCCTGGAGATGCTAGCCAGAAACCGAATGACTGAAGATTTTTCCAAAAACGTCTTCCAGGCCAGGCAGCTGGCCCTGGACAGTGCCTACGCCTTGCAGCAGGGAGAAGACAGGGAGAGTGTGCTGCAAAAGCTGGAAGGCAACCTGCAGAAGTGGCTGCAGGGCCAGAACCTATATACCCAGGAAATCCTGGATCAGCAGATGCAGCTGGCAGAGCTCTTCATAGAGCACTATTCCAGGCTGTTCCAGGCCCAGGGCAAGGGCTATAAGCAGCTGGTGCAAAACGCCTATGCAGAGCCCAGTGCATACGAGAATTTCCTGCAGCAGGTCAGCAACCTGGAACAGGAGATAGACAAACAGGTCCTGCAGGTTGCAGGTCCTAGAATAGCTGACTCCAGCAAGCTGGAGCGAAACATCCGCGTCAAGCATGAGGCCTTGCAGGAAACCAGGGCCAAAGAGGTGCAAAGGACCTTTTTCAAGTAGGGGGCCAGATTGAATTCCAGACTGGACAGGAACTATCGGGTAATTCTGGATCGGGAGCAAAGATTCGCCAAGTCCGTGGCTTTTGAGTCAGTGGACAGGCCAGAGCTCACCGCTTGGCTCATCATCGCCCCCTTGTACATTATTTACTGGCTCTACCAGGCCAGGAAGTACAAAAGATCCATTGAGGACTTCCACAGGAACTTCCTGGTGCACAAGAAATGGGCCCTGGAAGGGGCCTATGAGATGGCTGACCAGGACACATCTGCCCAGGAACTCTTACAGCGCTTCCAAAGCCAGGCAGAACATCTGGCAAACAACCCTGGCCTGCAGCAAAGCGTACAAAAGGAGATCGCTACATTGCTGCAGCACTACTACCGTCTGCTGACAGCCACTGGAAACGACTATGCTGAGCTGGTGCGCTGTGCTTATCCCACACAAGCTGAGTTCCAGGAGTTTGTGGACAGCATACTGCAGGCGGAAAAGGAAGAAAGCCAGGCTGCCCTGGAGGGCATGCAGGGCGTGGACCAGGAAAGCGCTGCTGAGGTGGGCAACAAAATGGAGGCAGCCCTTTCCAAGCTGCGCAATAATGAGGTCCAGAGGATCTTTGCTGCAGCTTAAGCAATTACTGCAAACCAAGTCACAAAAACAGCCTATTTGAAGCTTAAAGGCCAAAACAGCAGGAGGTGGAAAAATTATGTCCAAGGAATCAGCAAAGGCGTTTATGGATAGGATAGCCCAGGACCAGGACTTCGCCCAGAAGTGCTCTGACTGCAGCAACATTGATGAGACCATGGCCCTGGCCAAGCAGGAAGGCTACGAGTTTACTGCAGAGGAGATCAAACAGGCCAAGGAAGAGGCCCCGGGCAGCGAGGCTGACAACGTAGCTGTCCGGGTTTTGAACAAATGCCTGCTGCCTCCTTACAGGTGCGACTAGGACTGGTATTTTGGGCTGCGTCCAGGGCGCAGCCCATTTATTTGCTTAGGCCTGGACCTGGAGCTAAAGCCCACAAAAAAACAACCCAGCGGAAAAACCCATGCTCAAAGCCACCTTGCTTGTTGCCCTTTCTCTGCTCCTCTGCGGCCAAGCCTTTGCTAATCCCATCTGCGAGAAGGGAAAAGAGCAGGCCAGGTCTGACGCCATAGCCTTTCTGAAGCAGAAGTACCCTGACAGGTATAGCCAGGTTAGCCCTTTGCTCAAGCACATGATGCAGGACTACCGGAGTATCTGCGAAATACCTGAAGATCCCAGGAGCCTGCGGATCCTGCAGGAGTTGGAAAAGCACTACCCTGATTTTATCAAGATCATGAGGCAATACCGGGCCAGGACCGGCTACTGCCCTGAAGGTGAGAACTGCCGGGATCAGCCAGGAAGAAACTCCCCCAGGAAGGATGTCTATATTCCCAGCTGGGTCTGGTAGCCTTATAACCTATTGTCTATCCTGTTTTTTGCGCATCTTAAGCACATTTCAAGATCCTGCTTGCGTCTGAATTGCCTGTATTCCTTGCTGTACCAGATGCTTTTCAGATCCTGAACTTGCACATCTCCGAAGTCCACTTGCTGCAGGATATATTCCCTGCCCTGATGCCAATAAGCAGCAGTGCCCTGCACCGGAATCTGGGTGAACACGCAAGGGCTAACCCTGCCTTCCGGGCTTAAGCACAGGGCCTTTTGCACGTTCTCTGCGCACTCTCCAGCCTTGTGGAAAGGATTATAGAGGTTTACAAACACCTTGTCCGCAAGTTGCCTGCTGGAAAAAATCTCGGCCATTTTTGCCTTAAGCTCCCTGTACTCCTGGGGGCTGTCCGCAAGCCAGGCCTGCCTCTCCAGCTCTTTGCTCAAAGGCAGGCTCAAGCTGGATATCACTACATGATCCAGGCCCAGATCCAGGAAAAGTCCGGGCAGCTGATCCAGATCTTCCAAGCCCTGACGCAGCAGCATATAGGCCAGGTGCAAACTTGGCTTATCAGCTCCCTGCCGGGCTTTTATCCTCTGCAACTCCTCAATAGTCTTGGTCACCTGCCTGAAGCTGGTGCCCTGGCGGATGCGGTCGTTTGTCTGGGCATCAGCCCCAGCCAGGGACAGGGCCAAAACATCCAGGCCCTGGTCCACCAGCCTGGTTAAGTTCTCTGTATCCAGCAGATTGGCGTTGCTGGTGCAGCCAGCCAGAAAGCCTTTCTTCTTGACCAGCTCCAGCATCTGCCAGAAGTCAGGATGCAAAAAAGGCTCGCCCCAGCCCTGCAGATAGATCAGCTCCACCTTCTTCAGGTTGGATACGAACCTGGAAAACAGCTCCAGGTCCATGTGCCTGGACTGCCACTGGCCCTGGTACTGGGTCCTGGGGCAATAAATGCAGCTGCCATTGCAGTGGGTGGTGATGCCCACCTGAATCCAGTTCAGCCTGGGCTGGGGCAAAAAACTGTGCAATGTAGATGCTTGCATTTTTTCCCAGGTAAGCAACTTGGATCTATCAGTGACAAGCTACGCCTACACTAATATTTCAACTACTAAGGAAGAAGCAATTGTCAAAACCAGGCATCTCCATCCAGCTCTATAATGCCCTTTAAAGCCCTGCACAGATGCTGGTCCTGTATGGCCTTCTGGATCTTGTGCCTCCAGTGCCAGGCTGTGGGGTAGGAAATTCCCAACTCTTTTTTCAGCTGCAGGGCTGAATAATGCCCGTTCAGATTAGCCACCAGGAAAATGGCCCAGAACCAATCCTGCAAGGGTTTTTGGGTACGGTGGAAAATCGTGTTGGCAGTAACAGAAGCCTGGTAGCGGCAGCCCTTGCATTGATAAAGCTGGCGTCTGGTGCTCAGGACACTGGCCCGGCTATGGGCACACCTGGGACAGACAAAGCCCTGCGGCCATTTCTGCTGCAGCAGATAATTGATACAGTCCAGCTCTGTGCTGAATTTTTTTCTAAACCGCCTGCGTTTCTGGCTCAGATGCACTTCTTGACCTCCCTAGTTCAAATTAGCCCACAGGACTCAAGATATCAAGAACCCTGGACCAGAGTTGCTGATTTGGCTTGATAAAACAAAAAGATAAAACATTTCAATATGTTTTATTTTAAAAAAAATGTAGACAGAATAAGATTTTTTTTTTATCAAGCAGATTGTCTGAAGGTAAATCTGTTTTAATACACCCATCCTTGTGAAAACAGTAGCAAGCAAGTAAAAAGATCGCCTGCAAAGGAGGAAGCAGATGCAAGGAGTCATCAAAAAAATCCCGGAGTTGTCGATACTTGTGGGACTAAGTATCGTCGGCTACTTTGTGATGGGGATGTTCAATCAGCTGGGAGATGCCGGGGCTCTCTCTGCAAACGGGGCCTTCCTGATGGTCTTGGGCTCTTTTATCTTCAGCACCTTGATCGCTATAATCGCAGTTATAGCCGGAGTAGGCGGCGGGGTGCTCTTTACCCCTGTCATGCTGGCCTTCACCTCTATAGACACTGTGATTATCCGCTCTACTGGATTGGTGGTGGCTATGTTCAGCGGCCTGGTTTCCTCGGGCCCGTTCATGAGCAAGGGGCTAGCCAGCGTGAAGATAGTCTTTTATTGCGCCATTCCCATTGTTCTAGGCGCATTGCTGGGATCTGTGGCTGCCATCACCCTGTCTGAGGCCATGGGGGCCCAAGGGGATGCGATAGTGCGGCTTCTGTTGGGTTTGATACTAATATTTATAGCATCCATGTTTATAGTAGGAGGCTCCAAGACAGAATACCCGGAAAAAGGCAGTATCAGCAAGTATACAGAGTGGCTGAAGCTGAACGGGGCCTATTATGAGGAATCCCTGGGCAAGGTGGTGCATTACCATCCCAGCCGGGCAGGCATAGGCGGGCTATTGTTTTTGGTTGTGGGCTTTACCGGAGGTTTTTTCGGCCTGGGAGGCGGCTGGGCAGTAGTCCCGGTCCTGAACCTGGTCATGAGCACCCCGCTCAAGATCTCTGCAGCCAGCAGCGGAGTGCTGCTTGCCCTGGGTAACAGCGCAGCCATCTGGCCCTATATCCAGGTGGGCGGCCTGATCGCAGCCTTGGCTGCACCCTGGATGCTGGGTCAGGTTATCGGCGGCATCCTGGGCGCACATATCCTGGCCAGGGTTAAGGCCACTTTTGTGCGCTACATGCTCATCGCCCTGCTCTTCATGACCAGCCTGAGGTTGGTGGCCCGCGGCATGGACACATTGTTTGGCATTACCATCCCCATTTTGGCTTAAAAATTGCCTGTATAAGGAGAGAATCACCATGGACAACAACTCCCAGAATACAGAGGCCAGACCAGAAATCCCACTTTCTGGAAAAGTTTACGGCAAAACCATATACTGGGGCACCATCTTCTCTGCCGTGTTCACTTTGATTGGACAGCTTGTGGTCTTTATGACCAAAGAAAGCTCCTTGGCTCCATCTGTGCTGCTCTCCCGCATCTGGGAGGGGGACACGGTCTCCCAAATATGGGCAGGCACCGGGGTGGATCGGCCAGCAAACGAGCATTGGTATCTGTCCCACTTAAATACAGGAGAAGGCCTGACTATGCTGGGCATCGCCCTGGGTGTGTTTGTGGTTATACCTGCTATCTTGGCCTGCAGCTTTGTGCTGTATACCAGGGAAAAGCAGATCCTGTTTGGGACCCTGGCCCTGATCGCGGCCTTGATCACCATCGGCTCCTTGATAGGCCTGATCCAGATGCCAGTGGCCTAAGTTTTTACTTCGGCATCCTGGGGCTGGGCCAAGTGATCCGGCCTAGCCGCAGGATATGCTGCTGATATCCGGCTGGGGACGCAAGGGAAAGCGCAAGAAGAAAGAAGAGCCCCGGCCCAGGTAGGATTCCACCTCTATCTCCCCCTGGTGCATCTGCACGATCTGCTTGGCCAGGAAAAGGCCCAGACCGGTGCCCTTCTTGCCCTTGGTGGAAAAGGGTTTCTGGAAGAGCTGGGATTTGGTTTTCTTGTCCAGGCCCACGCCGTTGTCCTGGATCTCAAAGGTCAAGTAGCTGCCCCTCTCGAATACCGCAAAGCGCAGAAACGGCTTCTTGTTCTGGGTGCCCTGGTTCTCGATGCAGGCATCCAGGGCGTTCTCCAGGATGCTCAGCACAGCTGTGTACAGCTGCTCAGAGTCTGCGTAAAAGCGGGTCCGATGCAGGTCTTGCTCGTATACAAAGGTTACCCTGGCCTCCAGGGCCCTGGAGCGGATAGTCTGCACCAGGTCGTGCAGGAAGTCGCCTATGTCCATGGCTCGCAGCTCAGGCTCGCTTTGCTTGGCGTAGTTGAGCAGGTCCAGGACCATCTTCTTGATCCTGTCCAGGACACTGTTCATGTTCTGCAGGCCCTGCTGGGCAACCTCGGAGTTTCCCTTGCTCAGGCCGGAGCTGACCTTGTACATGGCCCCGTCCAGGGAGGTGAAAAGATTCTTCAGGCTGTGGGATACAGAGCTGAACAACAGCCCCAAGGAAGCCAGGTGGTCCTGGAGCTGCCTGATCTGGGTGATGTTTATGGACATCTCCATGACTTGGGCCACTTCCCCCAAGGTATCCTTCAAGGGTGCGGTCCAGATCAGCACATTGTACTGCTCTCCATGCACCGAGGTCACCACTGTCTCGCAGTGATGCTGCTGTCCATCCATAAACGTCTTCAAAACCGGGCATTGGGGGCAGGAAGAGCACCTGTGCTTATAGACCTGAAAGCAGTACTTGCCTGTGCTGTCCTCGCCGAAATCCTGCTTGAACCTGCTGTTGGAGGCCTGGATCTTGAGCTCCATATCCAAAACAGATATATAGCAGGGCACTGCCTCAAAAAGCTGCTGGTACCATTGCCTGGTGTTCAGCAGCTTCTCCTGCAGACTGCGGAGCCTGGATACATCCAGGCACATCTCCAAAACCATGTCCACTTCCTGCCCCTGGCCGGAAATAGGCAGAGTATGCACCTGCACAGGCAAGATCTCCCCGTCCCGGTCTAGGATATTTTCTTGGCTGCGCTGGGCCTGGCCAGTGTAGAAGCTGCGCTGCACAGGACAATCAATGTCTCCAGTAGCCTTCTTGGCGTATATCTCCCAGCTCTTGGCCCCGGGCTCCTTGGCCAGGTAGTGCCTGTAGAGCTGGTTGCAGCGCACCACATGCAGGGATCTATCGTGCAGGCTGATAAAGCAGGGCATCTCGGTAAAGAAGAGCAGCTCACCATCCTGGAAATCGCTGGCTATATTGTCCAGGGCGCAGGTCAGCCTATCCAGGATCTGTCCTGCTGCAGCCACCCTCTCCGCCTCCACCAGCCTGGCTGACTGTTCCTGTACCTTGTTTTCCAGGTCCTGGGTATACTTGCGCAACAACTCGCGCATGGAAATCTTTTCTTCTGCCCTGCCTAAGGCGATATCCAGGGCATCATCATCAATGGGCTTGGTCACGAAATCGCAGGCCTGGTTCTTCAGGCTCTGGATAGCCAAATGCATGTCACCATGCCCTGTGATCATTATCACTTCTGTATGCGGGCTTTGCTCCTTGATCTCCTGCAGCAGCTGAATACCATCCTTGCCAGGCATCTTGATGTCCGCCAGGACTATCTCTGGTTGTTCCCTGCAAAAGACCTCCCAGGCCTGCTGGCCGTCTTCCGCAGTCAGCAGGGCATACCCCCTGTCCTGGAGGCTGATTCCCAAGACCTTGCGGATACTTTGCTCGTCATCTACTAAGAGCAGCTTTCTGGACATAGGCAAACCAGCTATTCCTCTAGAGCGGAGCTGACTGCGCTCAAGACCTGCTCCGGGGTAAAAGGCTTGTCGATTACAGCCACGGCAGTACTCACAGCATACTTATTCCCTGCCAGACCGCTGATGACCACAATGGGGATCCTTTTTAGCTCAGGATGCTGGCATAGCCTGCGGTAGAACCTGGTGCCCCATTCTGTGGACATGTCCAGATCCAAAGTGATCAGGTCCGGCCTTTCCTCTTGCACTACTTTCCAGGCCTGCTTCCCGTCATAGGCATAGCAGGTCTGATAGCCGTGATCCTGAAAGATATCTAAGAGATAGTCCACCACTGCGGGCTCATCATCCACGCAGAGTATCTTTTTGGCCATCTAGCTCTCTCCTTATTTTTGGTTTAACTGCTCTATAAGGCTATCAAACTGCCCTGCAGAAAATTCTTGCAATTGCAGCCGGTCACAGCTCACACTGGGCAGCAGGGAAGGTAAGCACGAATCTGACCCCTTCAGAGGTGCTGGAATCCAGCTCCAACCTGCCCAGGCAGTCCCGGACAATGCGATAGGATATGGAAAGGCCCAGACCAGTGCCGCTGCCCACTTCCTTGGTGGTGAAAAATGGCTCGAAGATGCGCTCCCTGATGCCTTTGGGCACTCCGCAACCATTATCCTGGACCCAGACCTTGACCTGGCCCTGGTCTGCCCTGCTGAGAATTCGAATACGCTTTTCCTGCCTGCCTGCTGGATTATCTTTCCAGGCCTGCTCTATTGCGTCCCTGGAGTTGATCAAGAGGTTTATAAAGACCTGCTCCAGTTGCACCGGCTCTCCCTGGAGCAGGGGCAAGTCCTCTTCCAGATCTGTTTCCACCTTTATCTCCCGCAATTTGAGCTGCTGACTGAACATCTCCAGGGCCTTCTGGATCACTGTATTTATCTGTACCAGCTCCAGCTCCATGTCAGGCTTGCGGCTGAATTCACGCAGATGGCTAATGATTTTGCTGGCCCGCTCCACGCTGGAATCTACCTCCTGCAGCATGCAGCAGGCAGCATCTGCATCCAGCTCCTGGGTCAGACACTTTTTTTGCAGATAATTGCAGGCGGTTTTGATCACAGTCAAAGGCTGGTTCAGCTCATGGGCCACACCAGAGGCCATCTCTCCCAGAGTAGCCATCTTGCTGGACTGGATCAGCTTTTGTTCTGTTTCCAGGCGCTTGGTGATATCGCTGCTGGTAACCAGGTAGGTCCTGCGGCCTGCGTATTCAAAAGGCGAAACCCGAATCGCGGTGTAGATGATATTCCCTTCCCTGGATTGCTGCTTGGCCTGGCTGATATAACTGGCACTATGCAGCAGTCTCTGATAATGGGCCCTTTCCTTGGCCAGGAACAGGTCCAGGAATCCCTTTTGCAGCAGCTCCTGCTTGGAGTAGGCAAAAAGAGAGGCTGCCAAGTCGTTGCAATCCAGGATGCCCAGGGACTCTTGATCCAGGACAAATACTGGATTGGGGATGTTGTTGAATATGGCCCAGTATTTCTGCTCAGAAATCTGCAGATCCTGCTCTAGCATCTTGCGGTCTGTAATGTCCTGGCACATCTCCAGGACCGCCTCCACCTCACCTTGGGAGTTGCGAATAGGAGCAGTGGTCACCAGCCAGTTGGCCTGCTGACTGCCCTGGACATAACCGCTCTCTTCACTGCAGTGGGACCTGCCGGTCTCAAAGGTCATCTCCACTGGACATTGGCTGCACTTCTGGCTCCTGCCCTTGTAGGCCACAAAGCAGTACTGCCCCTGGGCAGGCCCGAACCTTTCCTCGAACCTTTGGTTATAGCTGATAAGCCGCAGGCCACGGTCCTGCACAGTGACCAGGCAGGGCATCAGCTCAAAGAGCCTCTTGTACTTGCTCCAGTCCGAGTCAAGCTGAAGATCCTGGAACTCGAGTCTATTTTCCTGGGCCGGCATAGCCTCACTTGGTCCGGTGTTCAGGATCCTGGGATCAGCATCTGTGAACGCTCCCTGATCCTGGATTTTGGATGGTGGTTATCCTTATTCCTTATTAGCTAAGGGAAGTCAATGCATACGCTCTTAGAATGTAATATAGCAAAATGCTAGACAAGTTCCAACCCAAGAAGAGTGCTCTAGGAGTCCACACATCCCCTATTCCTGCCCTCAGGATCATCAACCCTGCATATGGATAAAAATCAGCTTCCTGGACTGGAAAGCACCCTGTCCTTCAACACTTTCTGATCATATGCAGTAAGCAAATCATCCTTGGTCAGGATGCCGCTGACCTGTTTAGGTTCTGCACCCCGGACTACAGGAACCAGGGAAAAGCGGTGCTGCTCAAAAATGTGCATGGCCTTCTCCATATCATCCCCCTCTTCCAGGGTAATCGCCTTCCTGGACATGAGATCCCGGACCGCAAGTTTGTCCTGCAGTTCATGTAAGCGGGACAGCACTGGTCTGAGGTCCCTGAGGCTCACCACACCGGCCAGCTCTTCCTTAGCGTTCAGGACTACCAAATGGGGAAAGGCAGATTCCATGAGGTTCTCATAGAGTTCTGACAAGGGGGCGTCTTCATACATCCAGGCAAAGTCGCGGCGCATGAACTCCCGAACCAGAAGGTTGCGCAGGATGCCCACGTCATGGCCGCGCACTATGTTCACCCCGCTTCTGACCAGCTTCATCTCGTAGGCTGAATACCCGAACAGGATCCGGACCACGAGGGTAGAGCTGATGCAGGAAATCATAAGGGGCAGGATGATCTGATAGTGCAAGGTGAGCTCGAAGATGGTCATGATTGCGGTGATAGGGGCCAAGGTGGTGCCGGAAACTACCGCCCCCATGCCGGCCAGGGCGAAAAATCCAGGGTGCAGATCCTGCGATATACCGAGCTGCATGGAGGCCACCCCAACCACAATTCCCAGGGTAGCTCCCAGGTACAGGGAAGGTGCCAGAATGCCACCGCTCATGCCAGAGCCAATGCATAAAGAAGTAGCCAGCAGCTTGGCTCCCAGCAGAAGCAGAGCAGTGTTCCAGAGCAGAGAACCACTTAGCGCTGCGTTGACTGTATCGTAGCCCACTCCAAGGACCCGGGGCAGAGCCAGAGCCAGGCAACCTACAGCCAGTCCACCCATAGCAGGCTTGATCCAGTCCGGAAGCGGAAGTCTTGCAAAGAGGCTGTCCAGGCCGTAGGTCAGGCGCACGAAACATATGGAGATCATTCCTGCGGCAAGGCCCAGCAGGAGGTAGGCAGCTAGCTCCCAGTAGCTGCCCAGAACAAAGGGCACCACCTCGAAGGCTGGAAATTCGCCCCAGAAGACCTGGGACAGCACCGAGCCCGTGATTGCGGCGATCACAATGTGGCTGATGTAAGCCACCTCAATATTCATGAGTATGATCTCTAAGGCAAACAGGGAGCCTGCTATAGGGGCATTGAAGGTGGCAGCGATGCCTGCAGCCGCGCCGCAGGCCAGGCAAACCCGGCGCAAGTCAGGTCTAAGCCTGAAGACCTGGGCCAGGGAGGAACCCACAGAGGCCCCAATCTGGACCACTGGTCCTTCTCGGCCCACCGAGGCCCCTGTGCCCAAGAGGAGGCTGGAAACCAGGCCCTTGATAAAGGTCACCCTGTGCCGGATGGTGGACTGCTGCGTGCTCACGGAGAGAATGACCGCAGGCACTCCGGGACCCCTGGCCTCAGGTGCGAAGCGGTGGATGATCGGTCCGGCCACCAGACCTCCGAGTGCCGGGAGGCTCAGGGTCAGCCACCAGGGCGAGGCAGAGACTTGGTCCAGGAATGTCTCGCCTGAGGCCCAGAACAGGTATTGGAAGAGCTCGATCAGGAATCGAAAGATCAGGGCACCTATAGCGGCCAGAAAGCCTATAGCCAGGGCAAAACCCAGCAGGGAGAAATCTCGCAGGTTCGCTCTGGGCGAGATGGACAGTCTGGCACTTAGCAGTGATTTCAACAGCCGCAAGGATTTCAGCATAGGCATGTAAGCCTTCCAGGGCTACTATCCCTGTTGGACAAAATTCAAGCTCACTCCCCCCAAAAGGTAGCTATGCACAGGGCCTGCGCAACGTAGAGCCCAACAGGCTCAAAATGCTGCAAACCAAGAATCTGCTTACTACTTGAGTACCGCAGGCTACTGCTGTTCGCACATCTGCAGCCCAGAGCCAGTGACCCCCAGCGCAGCTGCCACCCTTAATGGATACCCTGAACCTATCTGCAGGAAATCGTCTTCCCGGTCAACTACCAGGCCCTGCAATGAGGCTAGCATGCGCCCCAGCTCCTGCCGGCCCTGCTGAAGTGGATGGATTTGCAAATTTGATCTGAAATCAACCTTGGCATTGACCTGACTTCGCCTTTAGATTACATTGCAATCAATCTGCTTACAAAAGGAGAGCAATATGCAAATGACCATCCGCCTGCCAGATGAATACCGGGATAAGATTCAGGAGGTGGCTGAAAAGACTGGGCTTAAAAAATCAGACATAGCCAGGCTGGCCCTGAGGAGATTCCTGGACGGCTTCCAGGAGGACAGCCTGGGAAGCCAGCCTGCTGCAAAGGCCCGGGATCTGATAGGAGTAGTCAGCAGCAACATCAAGGATCTGGGGACCAATCACCGATATCACATCTTAAGCAGGATCCAGGAGCACAAGACGTGAAGGCCCTGCTGGATACTGGGCCTTGGGTGGCTCTCATAGACAGAAGCGAAGCAGCCCACGAAAAATGTGTGGATTGGTTTGAAGCCTTCTCCGGGGAGCTCTACTCCACAGAACCTGTTCTGACCGAGGTCCTTTTTCTCCTGAGCTTCTCCCTGCAGGCCCAGCAGGCCGCCCTGGAATACGTGCTCAGAGAAGTTGTCACCCTGGTTCCCTCAAGCTTGAAGGCCTTGCAAGAGGTCAGCAAGCTCATGGCAAAATACGCTGATCTGCCCATGGACTTTGCAGACGCCACTTTGGTCTGTCTGGGGGCTGAGGCGGGGATTTGCGATATAGTCACCCTGGACTGCAGGGACTTTTCTATTTACAGACTGCCGAATAATCAAGCCTTTAAAATTCATCCCTAACCAGATGGATAGCCCTTGCGCTTTAAGGAGAAGCACTATGAGCGACAGACTGGATCCGGAAAAAGAAACTGCTTCCTGGCAGGACATCATGTACTCCAACATGATCCAAACAGAAGCCTTGGCTCAGATCCTTGTAGAAAAAGGACTAATGACTACAGAGGAGTTTCGGAAAAAGATTGAACAGGTGCACAAGACATTCATGCAACAGCACCCACACTACAAAACATCGGATTAGTGCCGCGTCTCATAAGTATTTTGGCTTGTCTTGGGCAGTTTGTCTAAGCAGACATTAACAGTCTACTGTCCACTGACCTCCCACTCAAAACAACCAGGTTGCGCTCGGCCTTGGAAAAATCCATCCCTATCAGGATCACTTTGCGCCCGGCCTGGACATACTGCTGCTGATAGCCCTTGTCCTTGATCTGATGTATGGCCTTTATGCCATCTCCCTCCAGCTCCAGCACCTTGAACTCCAGGACATAGACCACCTGCGGGGCATCCATGTTGTTTTTAGTGTACCACTAATCAGGAATGCAGGAGAAAAGGGATTGAAACAGGCTTTTTATCTGTTCCATCTCTTGAGCACGCAGGGCCTTGATCATCTGAAAGCGCAGGCTGCTGGTCTTGGAGGGGGCACCGTTTAAATAGTTAAGAAGATGCATATTCAGACTGATCCGGACTTGCTGGTTGGGAAAGTCCAGGGTCAGCAGGCGCTGGCCCGGGGCAAACTCTTCCACGCGACGAATGCTCAGGTACCCGGACTGAAAAAGCACCGCTTCCGGCAACAGCTGATCCAGTTCAAAGCTGGAGAGCATGGCGGATTTTTTTGCCTCAGCTGAGGTTGATGCTCAAGTTTTGCCGGATAAAAGAAAGGCCAGGCCCAAGGCCTGACCCTATCTGTTGCTATGGTCGGGAAGACTGGATTTGAACCAGCGGCCCCCTGCTCCCAAGGCAGGTGCGCTACCAGACTGCGCCACTTCCCGTAAAAAATATATATTATTTCATTTTATGCCTTTTGACAAGTCTAAAAGACCCTGGTCTCAGTCCAAACCCCTGCCTGCTATTTCAGCCTGACAGCTGGCGCATCTGCCCTGCTTCAGGTTCTTGCTGCGCAGGCTAAAGCCGCTGCGCTCAATGACCACCGCCCCACAGCTGGGGCAATAGGTGCTTTCTGACTTATGCAGGGGCACATTGCCCAGGTATACGTAGTTGAGCCCATTTTTTTTGCCTATCTCATAGGCCTCTTCCAGGGTCTCCAAGGGAGTGCCTCCGCGGTCCTGCATCTTGTGCGCAGGATGGAATCTGGATATATGCCAGGGTACCTCCGGGCCCAGCTCAGAAACTACAAACCCGCTGAGCTCATTCAGCTCCTGCCTGGAGTCGTTGAGTCCAGGGATGATCAATGTGGTCACTTCCAGCCACCAGCCCATCTCCTTGATAGTCTTCAAGTTTTCCAATACAGGCTTTAGTCTGGCCTGGCAGTAGTTCTTATAGAAATCCTCGTGGAAAGCTTTGAGATCCACATTTATGGCATCCACCACGTCCTGCAGCTGCTGCAGGGCCTGCTTGCTCATGAAGCCGTTGCTGACCATTATGTTCTGCAGTCCCTCTTGCTTGGCCAGGCGGGCTGTATCCTGAAGGAGCTCGAAAAATATCGTGGGCTCGGAGTAGGTATAGGAGATGCTCTGGGCCTGGTGCTGCCTGGCAGCCTGCACCAGATCCTCAGGCTTGGCGTGTTCACCGTAAACACGGCCTGTCTGTTTGGGACCCTGGGAGAGGCTGCTGTTCTGGCAAAAATCACAGGCCAAATTGCAGCCCATGGTGCCTATGGACAGGCTTAGACTTCCAGGATAGAAGTGAAACAAGGGCTTTTTCTCTATGGGGTCCAGATTTATGGCAGCCACCTGGTCATAGACCAGGGTCTGCAGCTTTTGGTCCTGATAGACCCTTACCCCGCATTTTCCGTGTTCACCAGGCTTAAGCAGGCAAAAGTGATTGCACAGCCTGCACTGAATCTGCTCTTCCTTGACTATTTGCCATAATCTTGCGCTACGCATATTCTGCCCTGCCTGTTTTCCAGATTTTGGTATTCCAGAAATTAAAATGGAAATAAGACCAGCCCAGGCTGCAGTCAATAATCATCTTGCCCGGGTCTTATATTTTTGCTTGAAATCAACGGTTCAAAAAATTATACTCGTTTAATATACATTCCAAGTGAAAAAATCAGGCCTGCAGGAGAGCCAGGGCTGCTACAAAGGCCTTCCTGCCAGGTAAACCTGCGAATCACGCAAGGAGAAAAGAATGCAAGAGCGCAGTTCGGCCTATAAGGATGCCGGAGTAGATCTACAGGCTGCCAACACCCTGGTGCAGAGAATAAAGTCCATGGCAGCCAGCACCCATACCAAAGGGGTGATTACTGACATCGGGCTCTTTGCCGGGATGTTCAAGCTGGATGTGCAGGATATGAAGCATCCGGTTCTGGTTTCCTCTACAGATGGCGTGGGCACCAAGCTCAAACTGGCATTTGCCATGAATCAGCATGACACCATAGGTATTGATCTGGTGGCCATGAATGTGAATGATATAGTGGTTCATGGGGCTCAACCCTTGTTTTTCCTGGATTACCTGGCCTGTGGCAAGCTGGAGGTGGAGCAGGCAGAACAAATAATCAGCGGCATTGTCCAGGGCTGCAAGCAGGCAGGATGCGCCCTTTTGGGCGGAGAAACCGCGGAGCTGCCCGGATTTTATCCTGACAAGGAGTACGACATTTCAGGATTCTGTGTGGGACTGGTGGATGATGCCAAGATTGTGGATGGATCCAGCATCGGCGTAGGCAACAAGATTATTGGCCTGGCCTCCTCAGGCCTGCATTCCAACGGTTATTCCCTGGTGCACAAGCTGCTCTCAGAGCAGGATCTACAGCTCACAGATATTTTGCCTGGAACCAAGCAGGAGGTGGGCAAACTGCTGCTTGAGCCCACCAGGATATATGTGCGCACTGTGCTCAATCTGATCCGGGACTTTGAGATCAAGGGCATGGTGCATATCACTGGAGGCGGGTTCTATGACAATCTGCCCCGGGTCTTGCCCAAGGGGGTCAAGGCCCAGATGGAGTTTAACTCCTGGCCCCAGGGCTCCTTGCTGCAATGGCTGCAGCAAAGTGGAGACTTGAGCTGGGAGGAGATGCTGCAGATATTCAACTGCGGCATCGGCCTGGTATTGATTGTCAGCCAAAAGGACTATGAGGATATATTGATCCGCCTGCAAGGCCTGAAGGAGAAGGCCTGGGTCATAGGCGAGATCAGGTCCCGCAAATCTGGTGAAGAACAGGTGGAGTTCCTGTTTTAGCCCTCTATGGTCCCCTCAGGGATGATGCGGTCGAAGCAGACCACTTCGGTGCCGTTTTCCATGTTCACCAGCTTCACCCCTTGGGCTGAACGGCTGCAGATGCGAATATCGCTAACCCGAAATCGGATCATCTTGTTTTCTGAAGTCAGGATAATCAGCTCATCCTGCTCATAGACCAGCATTGTGCCCAATACTGGCCCGGTCTTGGCAGAAGGCTTCATATTGATAATGCCCTTGCCACCCCTGGTCTGCAGCCGATATTGCTTCAAAGGGGTCCTTTTGCCGTAGCCCAACTGGGTCACAGTCAGCAAATGCCTATGATCCAGGCCTTCTTCAGGCACCACAACCCCGGAAGCCACCTCGTCCCCAGAGCGCAGGGCAATGCCTTTTACCCCTGCAGCCATCCTGCCCACAGGCCGCACATCCTGGCAGGAAAAGCAGATGGCCCAACCTTGTCTGGTGCAAAGAATGATCTGGGAGCTGCTATCCACCTCCCTGACCGCTATCAGTTCATCCCCTGGCTTTAAGCTGACTGCATTTAGCCCACTGGAGCGCAGGTTCTTGTACAGGTTTACTTCAGACCTTTTGACCATGCCCTGTTTGCTGATGAAAAGAAAATAGTTGTCCCAGGCAATATTCTTCTGACCCAGCACAGTGGCTACAGATTCACCCTTTTGCAGCTCTAAAAGATTGGAGATGTGCGTGCCTTTGGCCTTTCTGCTGCATTCCGGGATCTGATAGACTTTCAGGTTAAGCATCCGGCCTAAATTGGTGAACAGAAACAATACCTGGTGGTTGGTTGCGGTGACCAGGGCCTGGACCAGATCCGAGTTGGTCAGATTTGCCCCTGATAGTCCCTTGCCTCCCCTTCTTTGCTGCTGGTAGCTGGCGAGGGGAGTCCTCTTGATATAGCCTTTTCTGGAAAGGGTGATAACCACCTCTTCATCCGGGATCAAATCCTGGACATCTATCTGGTTGGGATCCTGGGGCAGGATCTCAGTCAGCCTCTTATTGGCGAACCTGCTCTTTAATTCCTCCAACTCAGAGCGTATGACCTGGACCAGGACCTCAGGGTTCTGGATCACGCTTTTCAGGTATTCTATCTTTTTCAGTACCTCCTGGTACTCCTCCTGGATCTTGGAGCGCTCCATATTGGTCAGGCGCTGCAGGCGCATGTCCAATATGGCCTGACTCTGGGTCTCTGAGAGCCCAAACCTCTGCATCAGGCCCTTCTTGGCTTCATCCGGGGTACTGGAGCCCCGGATCAGGCGGACCACTTCGTCAATATTATCCTGGGCTATGCGCAGCCCCTCCAGGATGTGCGCCCTATGCTCAGCCTTGCGCAAATCATATCTGGATCTTCTGAGTACCACCTCCTTTCTGTGCTCTATGAAAAGCTCCAGATACTCCTTGAGATTGAGCAGTTTGGGCCTGTTGTGCACCACAGCCAGGAAATTGATCCCGAATGCACTCTCCAGGGCTGTATACTTGTAGAGCTTATTGGTTACAATCTCTGCCAGGGCACCCTTTTTCAGGTCTATGACCACCCTGATACCGTTTCTGTCGGACTCATCCCTGAGATCGCTGATGCCTTCGATCTTGCGCTCATTGATCAGGCTGGCGATCTTCTGCAGCAGGTTGGCCTTGTTCAGGGCATAGGGAATCTCCTTTATCACCAAGGATTCCTGATTCCTGCTCCTTTGTTCCACCTCAATTTTGGCCCTGACCCGAACACTGCCCTTTCCAGTCTCATAGGCCTCCTGCAGGCCCTTGCTGCCGTACAAATAAGCGCCGGTGGGGAAGTCCGGGCCCTTTATGTACTGCATTAGCTCTGCAGTACTGGCCTCTTCCTGGTCCAGGAGCAAAAGCAAGGCATCCACCACCTCCCCCAGGTTATGGGGAGGAATGTTGGTGGCCATGCCCACTGCTATACCTGCTGCCCCATTTACCAGTAGATTGGGTACCTTGGTGGGCAATACCTCTGGCTCATGCAGGGTATTGTCGTAGTTGATGCGGAAATTTACAGTCTCTTTTTCAATATCCGCCAAAAATTCCCCTGCCAGCCTGGACATGCGGCTTTCTGTATACCGCATGGCAGCAGGAGCGTCCCCGTCAATAGAGCCGAAATTGCCCTGGCCGTCCACCAGGGGGTCTCGCATATTGAAATCCTGGGCCATGCGCACCAAGGCATCGTATACAGCTGCATCACCATGGGGGTGGTATTTACCTATGACGTCACCCACAATGCGAGCTGACTTTTTGTAGGGCCGGTTATAGTAGTTGCCCAGCTCGTGCATGGCATACAGAATCCTTCTGTGCACCGGCTTCAGGCCATCCCGGACATCTGGAATAGCCCTGCCGATGATCACGCTCAAGGAGTATTCCAGATAGGATTTCTTGATCTCTTCTTCTATACTGACTGTCTTATCCAATGTCATTTTCCTCTAGGGATTTTTTTATATATCCAATTCCTCAACAGCCAGGGCATTCTTTTCGATGAATTCCCGTCTGGGCTCCACATTCTCGCCCATCAGCTTCCTGAACAGTGCATCCGCTTCTTCTGCCTCCTCTATCCTGACCTGGAGCAGATTGCGGTTTTCCTGGTGCATGGTGGTGGACCAGAGCTGCTCCGGGTTCATCTCCCCCAGGCCCTTATAGCGCTGGATGCTGATCCCTTTGTCTGCCTCAGAAAGCACAAAGGACAACAGCTCAAAATAGGAGGGAATCTCTTTTTCCCTGCCATCCTTGTGGACCACATTGAAGCTGAAATCTTGGCTGATATCCCTTAGCTGCTGCACTATCCCTCTGGAGTGCTTATAGAGCTTGGAGTTGAAGAACTCCACCCCCAGCCTGACCTGGCGGTTGTTTTTATCCACAAAGTGCACAAAATGCCTGGTCACATCCTCCATTTCCGCCTGGCTGAGGCGCAGGCTAAAGCCATGCTCCTGGATATATGATTGGAAATCTTGGAAAAGATCCTGCTCCCCCTCCGGGCTGCTGAACAGGGCTGGACTCAGCTGGTCAGGATATTGAACTATGGACAGGAATAGCTCTTCCTGCAGGCCGATATTCAGGGCTTCCTTCAGCTTGTCCTGCAGCTTGCTGATCTGCTGCAGAAGCTGCACCAGGTCCTGGCCTTGGTATTCAGCCCCATCCGGGGTGCGGACCTTTAGCTCCTGGCTGATCCTCTGCAGCAGGAATTCTTTCAGCTCCGGCTCATCTGCTATGAATTTCTCGAACTTGGACTTGTGCACCCGATACAAGGGCGGCTGGGCGATGTACAGATAACCGTCCTGGATCAGCTCAAAGAATTGCCTGTAAAAGAAGGTCAAGAGCAGGGTCCTGATATGGGCCCCGTCCACGTCCGCGTCTGTCATGATGATGATCTTGTGGTAGCGCAGCTTTTCCAGATCCAGGCCGTTGTTGCCCAGGCCAGCGCCCATGGCAGTAATAAGATGCTGGATTTCCTTGTTCTCCAGCATCTTGTCCAACCTGGTCTTTTCCACATTCAGGATTTTGCCCCGCAGGGGCAAAATGGCCTGAAATTTAGGATCCCTGCCCTGCTTGGCAGAACCTCCGGCAGAATCCCCCTCAACTATGAACAGCTCACTCTGCTTAGGATCCTTGCTCTGGCAGTCAGCCAGCTTGCCTGGCAGGGCAGAGTCTGAGAGGGCGCTTTTCCTGCGCACCAAATCCTTGGCCTTACGCGCCGCCTCCCTGGCCCTGGCGGTATCCACCACCTTCTCCACAATATCCTTGGCCTCCTTGGGGTGCTCCTGCAGATAGGTATGCAGATGCTCACCCACCACATTGCTCACATGGGCGGAGATTTCGCTGTTGCCCAGTTTGGTCTTGGTCTGGCCCTCGAACTGGGGATCAGGCAGCTTCACACTAACCACCGCGCTCAGGCCCTCCAGGACATCATCTCCTGAGATCTTCTGCTGCAGCTTCTTGGGCAGATCAGAGCTCTGGATATAGGCATTCAGGTTTCTGGTCAGGGCGTTCTTGAAGCCTGAAAGATGGGTCCCGCCCTCCTTGGTGCGGATATTGTTGGCAAAAGAGTGGATATTGCTCTTATAGCTGGCATGGTACTGCAAGGCGAACTCTATGATGTTGTCTTCCACCTCGCCCTGGCCGTGGATGATGTTGTGCACCGGGGACTCTGATTCATTTATATGTTGCACAAAGGAGATTAGCCCCCCATCTGACTTGAAGACCTCTTCCTGCTGGGTGCGGTCGTCCCTGAGCTGGATCTCTATCCCGCTGTTCAGATAAGCCAGCTCTTCAAAGCGCTTGCTCAAGGTCTGATAGCTGAGCACTAAGTCCTCGAAGATCTCCTCGTCCGGGCGGAAATGTATGGTAGTCCCTGTTTTGTCTGTCTGGCCTTGCTCCTGCAGGCTAGTTACAGGCACACCTTTCTGATAGGTCTGGAAGTACTTGTTACCCTCCCTTCTGATGGTTACCTCCAGAAACTCAGAAAGGGCATTGACCACTGAAATGCCCACTCCGTGCAGGCCTCCAGAAACCTTGTAGCTCTGGTTATCAAATTTGCCCCCGGCGTGCAGCACGGTCAAAACCACCTCCACAGCTGGGCGGTTTTCCTTGGGATGCATATCAGCAGGGATGCCCCGACCATTGTCAGAAATGGTCAGGCTGTTATCCAGATGGATATGCACCTGAATCCTGTCGCAGTAGCCTGCCATAGCCTCATCTATGCAGTTGTCCACCACTTCGTAGACCAAGTGGTGGACACCATGTATGTCTGTACTGCCGATATACATGGCAGGCCTTTTGCGTACAGCGCTCAGGCCCTCTAGAACAGTAATGCTTTCGGCATTATAGGCTTTTGCTTGCATAATTATTCGACTTCTTCATCTGTGTAATAGGTTTCTTCCTCTATCTCCACCGGCATAATAATTACCATGTAATTTTTGTCATTCTCTCCGGTAATCCTGCAGGGACCATTGGTCTTGGTCAACTCTAATTTAACATCCTGGGAATAGAAATGATTCAGCACCTCTATCAAATTCTTGGTAGGAAACAGGATTTTTTCGATATTTCCCTGGTAGCTTATACTTATAGATTCTGTAGCCTCTCCTGTCTCTTGGCCTTGACTATATATTATTAATTCGCTGTCATCAAATACAAAATAACAGCATCTTTGTGTTTCTGTATTGAATATAGATATCCTGTCCAGGGCTGAAAGTAGTTCTTCTTTATTGATTGCCATCTGGGAAGTTTCACCCTGGAAATATGTGAAAAACATTTCATAATTTGGAAAATGCTCATAATTGATGGGTAGACTAAATATTTCATTTTTATATTTATTTGTGAAAAATATTCTTTTTTCATCCCTAGTAAAAAATATTTCCTCCATATCCAGCCATTTTTTTAATTCTAGAAGATAGCTTTTGGCTATCAGGATACCGTTTTCTCCTAGGAGATCCAATATATCCTGATTAGAGAATTTATGCATGGCAAATTGGTGACCATTCAGGCCGCAAACTTCTATTTCCTTAGTCTCATGGATAGGAGTGAATTTCATGTTGTGCATTTTGTCTGAGTTATCATCAGAGATACAAAATATAATCCTGTCAATAAGCTCCCGGAGATAATCACCAGACCACATCACAGCGTTTTGCTCCGGAAATTCCCTGAAGCTCTGAAACCAGGTGGGATCGTATGTGGGGATCCTGTATTTGCGTCTGCCCTGCTCCAAAAGCAGGTTCTCTGTCTCGGTGTCTGTCCTGAGGCTGATCTCTCCAGGAGGTAGCTTGCGGAAAAGATCAAAGAAATGTCTGCCCTGGACTCCGATCAGGCCTGCTTCCTCTACTCGAGCAGGATAGGTGCCTGAAAACTCCAGCTTGGAGTCAGTGGACATGATCTTGATGCTCGCCTCCTGGGCCTGCATCCAGATAGTACGTAAATAGGCCGCCCCTGTTTTGCTGGGGATAATCGCTGCCGCCTTTTGTAGTCCATCCACTATATTGTTCTTATCTATTTTTAATTTCATTTCTTATCCTTTATTGGAATTATTAGGTGGGTTCTTAAGTGCAAAATTAAAATATTATATTAGAATTATTAGTAAAAATCAATTATTTTTTTTGTACATCCCACCTACAAAATGCACAGAGGAAGCTGAATCTAGGATTGAATAAAATGTTGCTTACATTTTTGCTCCAGGTTTTTTAACATGTTTTTTATATTCTTATTATCCATTCGTAATTTATGGATTTTGTTATAGGAGTACAAAACCGTGCTGTGGTCTTTACCCCCTAGGACAGAGCCTATCTGGACATAAGTCTGCCCCAGCAGCCTGCGGCAGAGATACATGGCTGTCTGTCTGGCCAGGACAGTGTTCTTGTCCTGCTGCCCGGAGCGAAGCTGCTCTGGGCTTAGCCTGAAATGCTCTGTAACCAGAGAGATGATCTTCTGGCTGTTGAGCTCAGCAGCAGAGTTCTGCATATCCCTGGGCAGGGCCTTACGAAATTCTTCCATGTCCAGGTATCCCAGATCCAAGCCCTGGAGACTGCTTTGGCTAATCAAGTGAATGATTACTCGGTACAGGCTCTTGAAATCAGGATAATGCAAAGCCAAGTAAAGCAGCTGCTCCTGGCCCAGATGGAGACTCTTTTCTTCTGTCTGCCGCTTTAGGTACTGCAGGCGTATTTCCAGATCCGGGGGTTGGATAGGGATAAGCAGTCCAGATTCCAGTCTGGATTTGAGTTTGGCAAGAAAAAAATCTTTGGAGCTTATTTTGCCTGTGCAGGCAAAAACCATCTGTTTTTCCTGTTCAAAGAAATGATCGAATATGGATATGAGCTCTGATTGTAGATATGTATAATAATCAAGGTAATCAATGCCATCGATCAGCAAGACATCGAATTCAGAAACGTATTGGGTTAAATATGTTCTGGAATGAAAATTATTTTTAATTTTATTGTCCAATTCCTGCACATCTGTAAACAGTATTTTTTTATCCGGATTTTTATAACTGATGTTATTGGCTATGGCTTTAAGAAGGTGTGTCTTGCCTGTTCCTCTTTGGCCTATTAATAAAAAAGGATTGGAGTGTTTGCTGTTATTCTGGGAAATTTCATAGGCAGATGTATAGGCCAAATAGTTATTATTGTTGTATATATAATTGTCAAAACTATAATTATCATCAATTGTATAATTGGAAAAGATATTTGGCTTTTTTTTGGCAGATAATGTTTGGCAATGTATTTCTTGAACATATTCAAGTTCATTTGCAATACTGGCCTTAAGTTTGTCTTTCAGCTTGTGTCTAAACCATTCTGCGAGAAATAGATGGGGAAAATAGATGTTCAAGGACCTGGAATCTGGATCCAGTTCAAAATAAAGGGTTTTTATCCAATTGTCTGAAGGGAAACTTTCTTGGCTTGAGGGCAGCAATTCTAGTATCTTGTCCCGAAAGTACTCAGCCACATTTGACTCCATCTGCAGGGGCTCTTCTTGTGGCTTTTCGCGTATCATGGATAGTCTGGATTGCGTGCTCTCTGGAAAGAGTGGCAGAATTACGCAGGTCTCGAGGTACAATCAGGCTGCAGCATTTAGCTTGCTGCCCGCACCAGTTCAGCAAGTCGAGGCAGAACATCCTGGACCTGGGCATCCAGCCTGACATCGCTGATGTCCTGGTAATGGGTCTGGCCCAGATTGATCTCTATGATACTTCCTCCCTGCATCTTGACCTCCCTGGGCAGCATATTGGCCGGGGCTACCTCTCCTGAGGTGCCAGCAATAATCAAAAGATCGGCTCGCCTGATCAGTTTGACACTCATGCTCTGGGCTTGAGCTGGAATAGGCTCACCGAAAAAAACCACATCAGGTCTGATCAAACCTTGGCAGGAGCTGCAGATAACCGGGATCTGCTTCTTGGCCAGCTCCCTTATCTCCTGCAAAGGGGTCTGTATACCGCATCCCGCGCAATAAAAGCGCTGAAAATTGCCATGGTACTCTACTACAGTGCTGGAGCCTGCCCTTTGATGCAGGTTGTCAATATTCTGGGTGATCACCCCCTGCAACCAGCCGCTTTGCTCCATATCCGCCAGGGCTTGATGGGCCGGGTTGGGCTGTGAGCTGTCCAGCATATGCAGGGTATCCAGCATGAACTCCCATACCCCCTGGGGATTCTTGACCAGGGCCTGGGCGGTGGCTACCTGCATGGGATCATATTTGGACCAGATACCTCCTGGACTGCGGAAGTCTGGAATACCGCTGGGTACAGATATTCCTGCTCCTGTGAAGGCCAGCTGATATTTGGATTTCCTCCATAGCTCAGCTGCTTGTTGCAGCAAAAACTCTTGTGAACCATGCATAGCAAATCACCTAGAAAGTGAGATTTTTTACCTGATGTAAGGCTTGCCAAGTATAATAGCAGGGAGTTACTCTGCTGGCAAGGTCTGCAGCAGGCCTGGTCAGGGTCTTAGTCCAGTGAGATCCTGGTTTGTTTAACCCAGCTACTAAACTAGGAAATGCTATGTTTCAGACATTCGCACTGGCACTGCTTGGCCTGGCAGTAGGCATGGCTGCCTCCTTCACCGGCCTGGGAGGGGGCTTCATCATGGTCCCTGTTTTGCTCTTTTTGGGCTATAGCGCGCAAAAATCCGTAGGAACCTCTTTCGCAGCAATCCTGATCATCGCTGTTTCTGCGCTTGTGGCCCATAATAAGCTGGCCAATATAGACTACAGGGCCGGCCTGGCCCTGGGCCTGGGCGGGGTGCTAGGAGCCCAGATCGGGGCCAGGCTCCTGGAGCAGGTCTCCACTGCCGGGTTCAAGAGGATATTCGCCTTTGTGCTCTTGGCCCTGGCCTTTTACCTGCTGTTCAAAAAATAGTGGAAGAGACTCAATTCTCCAGGCTGGCGTATTCCTGGATATTTTTCTTGTACTCCTCTATGCCGTTGGCCACGCCCCAGGCCAGCCTCTTGAGGTAGGTATAGGACTGCAGGTTCTTGCGATCCGTGGGATTGGTGAGGTAGCCAAGCTCCAGGAGCACAGCAGGCATTTTTGCTCCCATGAGCACATAGAATGGGGCCCTGCGCACCCCGTTTTCGTTCAGGCTGTAGAATTTCTTGCCGTAGTCCATGGTGGAAGTCAGAACCACATTGGCCAGGTTCCTGGATTCCTTGATCTTGGAGTTGAGCATCAGATCAGTAAGGATCATCTGCAGGTCGCTGATTTTGTTCTTGGAAACTGCGTTTTCCCTGGCTGCCACCCGCACCGAGTCCTCGCTTTGGGCCAGGTTCAGATAATAGATCTCAAAACCACTCAATTTGGTGCTCTTGTGGGCGTTTACATGCACTGAAAGGAAAAGGTCCGCCTTTTTGGAGTTGGCCAGTGCAGTGCGCTCCTCCAGGGGCAGGAATTTGTCAGTTTGTCTGGTATATTTGACCTGCAGTCCCCTTTCTTCCAGGACTTCTCCCAGGATCTCGGCAAAACGCAAAGTGATGTTCTTTTCCTGCACCCCTCCTGCCACAGCCCCGGGATCCTTGCCTCCATGCCCGGCGTCTATCATTACAGTCTGAATGCCCAGCCCCAGCTGTTCCACCAGACTGTCTGACATGGCCTTGCTTTGCTCATCCAGGCTAAATCCTTGGGGAACCTTGCCTTGGGCCAGTGATTTCTGCTTTTTTTGCTGACTGGTTCCATGCAGGTCCAGGACCACCCGGAAGGGATTCTGCAGGGAAAAGACCCGGTAGTCCTCAATCTTGCCTATATCCAGGACCACCCTGGATACCCCGTTTTTCCGCCTGGCGCTGCGCACTTGCTGTACCAGCCCATCCTGGATATCCAGCTTATTGTCAATCTTTTGGCCCAGGCCCACCTCTTTCAGGTCCACCACTAGCCTATGCGACTTGCCCAGCTCCTGGTTGGGCTTTAGCAGGAAATGTTCAAACTCTGCTTCCTGTTCCAGGTCCAGAACCACCCTGGTGTACTCGTCGCTGCTCCAGTGCCTGATATCCTGTAGAGTTGGCTGTTTGCCGGAGGCTGTCCGGCCTGGATCAGATTCCGAGGTCTGCTCCTCCTGGAGCTTTTCCATTTCCTCCTCAGGGGAGATGCCTACCTGCTGCATAAATTCCCGGTCCAGCTCCTTGAGCATTTCCTTGGCCTTGGACAGCATGTCCCCATCAGGATAGTTATGCTCGATATGAAGCAGTTCCAGATAGGCCTGTTCAGGTTTCTGCAGGTTTTCCAGCTGGATTTTGGCCTTGTAGAGCTTGGCGTCGTCAGCCCAGCTGTGGGAAGGAAATTCGTGCACCATGCGCTCAAAATACTCCAAGGCCTTTTTGAAGTCCTTGTCCAAAAAGGAGCGCTTGCCCAGCTCCTGGTAAGTGCGGCCCAGGTAGTAAAGGGACTTGGGCGCGTAAGATCCCTGGGGGTTTGCCTGGTAGGCAGCTTGAAATCTAGACTTGATCTGCATCCAGTTGGAGCGGTACTTGGCTTTTTCCTCTGATTCTACCAGCTCATGGAACTGCCTCCAGCCCTTTTGAAAGTCCTGGGCCGGCCCAGCCCAGGACTGGATGGCCAAGACCTGAAGCAAAAAAAAGGCCAGGCAGCAGAGCATCAACGGGCTGAATTTCTTGGGCATATCTTGGATCCTATTCCACGGTCACGCTTTTGGCCAGATTCCTGGGCTGATCCACATCCTTGCCCAGGAATACAGCCATTTCATAGGCAAAAAGCTGCAGGGCAGGCAGGATCAAAAAGCTGTTCAAAGGTCCCCAGATCTTGGGCAGCTCCCACTTTTCTCCCAGACTGAACTGCACAGCTGGATTGGTGAGGCAGATAACCGGCCCTCCCCTGGCTCGAACCTCTTCCAGATTGGAAATCAGCTTGCTCAAAAGCTCGTCCTCACTAGACAGGGCAAAAGTAGGAAAGTCCTGGTCTATCAGGGCGATGGGTCCGTGCTTCATCTCCCCTGCAGCATAGCCTTCTGCATGTATATAGGAAATCTCCTTCAGCTTCAAAGCCCCTTCCAGGGCTAAAGGATAGTTCAGACCCCTACCCAGGAAGAAGAAGCTGCGGGCCTTGCTGTATTTAGAGGACAGCTCCTTGGCCCTTTCCTGCATGGCAGGCAGCTCTGCTTCCAAAATCCTGGGCAGGGCCTGCAGTTCCTGCAGGGCAGTTTTCAAGGAATCCTGCTTCAGGGTATCCTTTTTTTGGCCCCAGTACAAAGCCAGAATCAGCAACACCACCATCTGGCTGCACATGGCCTTGGTGGAGGCCACGCTGATCTCAGGGCCGGCCTGGGTGAAGAGCACAGCGTCAGATTCCCGGGCCACTGAGGAGCCCAGGACATTGCAGATCCCTAATACAGGGACTTTTTTTTCCCGGGTCAAGCGCAGACCTGCCAGGGTATCTGCAGTTTCTCCGGACTGGCTGATAACCAGGCCCAGATCCCCGGCCTCCAGAATCGGCTCCC
>JBNJDO010000016.1:0-30069 GCA_051744965.1 Thermodesulfobacteriota bacterium
ATCTGCCTTTTGCAGATACTCCAGGGTATGCGGATGACAGGTAAAGTACAAGACCTGGTGCTCCTGGGCCAGATCCGAGATGGCCCGGGCAGCATTCCGGGCCCGGCCAGGATCGAAGTTGACCAGGATGTCGTCCATGATTACCGGCAAGGGTTCGAAGAATCTGCCAGCATTATCCACATAGCCAAAGCGCAGGCTGAGATAGAGCTGCTCAGCAGTGCCTCGGCTCAGCTCCTCAGGATGCCTGGCCTGCCCCAGGGAGTCCACTGCATAGACTTCCCCCTGGCCCAAAGGGGCGTAAACCTGGGTGTAGGCCTGGTTGGTGATCCGGGCCAGGTAGCCCCCTGCGCTGCGCACCACCTGGGGCTGTTGTTCTTGCTCGTATTTGGCTTTGGCCTGGCGCAAAAGATGCAGGGCCAAGGTGTATCTGCTCCAGCTAAGGCTGGCCTGGTGCAGCTCCTGGCGCAGGCATTCCTCCTCCTGGCGCAGCCTGGAGACCTCCTCAGCTGAGGAGAGCCTCTGTTTTTCCTGGTTCAATTCTCCAATGCGGCTGGAAAGGTCCTGGCGCTTGGCCTCTGACTCTTCGATCTCCTGCTGCAGGCGGGAGATCTCCTGCTGTAGACCGCTTCTGCTCCAGCTGGAAAACAGCTCCTGTGCATCCTGTATGTTGCTTTGGCCTGTGCTCCGCAACAGGCTGCGCTCCAGATCCTGCAGTCTGGATTGCAGGGCTTCCCTTTCCTCCAGGATACGCCCCAGGCGCAGGAAATCCTGCTCGTTCTCAGCCCGGGCCTGCTGCAGCAGCTCCTGGGTTTCTTTATAGGCTTGGGAGAGTTTTTCCTGGACGTTCTGCAGGCGTTGCTTCCTGTCCTGGTGCTGCTCCTGCAGTTCCTTGCTGCGGACAGCATCTGTTTTGCTTGCCTCCAGCTCCTGCAAGAGGCCCTGCAAAAAGGCCAGTATCCGGCCTGCATCAGGCTTATGCTTGCCCAGCCTGCCTGCCAGTTCCCCGGCCCTGGAGATGAATTCCTGCCTGCGCTTGATGCAGGCCTTTTTTTTGTCCTGCAGCTCTTTTAGCTCCGCCAGCAGGGCCTGGGCTTTTTCCGCATGGCTCAAGGCCTCCTGGGCCAGTTGGGGGCTAAGCTCCTGGTGCAGTCCTGTGTCCTGCAGCCATTGCCTCCAGGCAGCGACCTGGTCCTGCAGGTCTTGCTCTGCCTGCTGCAGACCTTGCTGGGCCTGGTCCTGCTCTTTCTGCAGGCGGTGTGCCTCCTCAGCCTTTTTGTTTCTCTCCTGCAGGGCCAGCTGCCTGTTTTTCAGCCGGTGCTGCTCCTGCTCCATCCTTTCCAGGTGCAGATCCACAGCTGAGAGGAGCTGCTCCTTTTGCTCCAGGGATATTTCCTGGGCCTGGGGGATTTGGGCTGCCTTGCTGGCATATCTCTCTACAAAGGCCTGCAGATGCTCCAGCCTGCCTTCTGCCTCCTGCAGGTGGCTCAGCTCTGACTTGGCCGCCTCTGCCCGCTCCAGGACTCGCAAGGCAGAGGCAGGCCCCAGCCCAGGATCCAGACCCAGCCTGGCCAGCTCCTGCTGCCAGGATTCCTGCAGGCTTTGCCTCTGTTTTTGCTTTTGGGCCTGTTGCGCCTCCAGATCCTGGATTTCCTGCTCGGCGCTTGCAAGCCCATTCTTGAGCTCCTGCAGCTCCTGCTGCAGGCTTTGCCTGGAATGCAGGACCTCCCTGGAGCGTTCCAGTTCCGCCTCCAGGGCTGCAGGATCGAGCTCCCTGTCTGGCTGCAGCCTTTTCTTTAACTCCTCCAGCTCCTTTTCCAGGTCAGCTTTTTCTTGAGCCAGGCTGTCCAGCCTGTGCTGCAGTCCCTGGATCTCCTGCTCCAGCTCAGCCCTGCTGGCTTGGATCTCAGTGTTTTTATGGGAGCTTAATTTTTTTTCCCGCAGCCATTGCCATCCAGCTCCTGCGCTGCCAAGGCCCAGGATGCAGGCAGGCAGCCAGGCAGCGCTCCAGGGAAGGATGTTCAAGACAGCCAGGAGCAAGAGCAGCATGCAGCCTGCTAGAGCAGCAGCTGCTGCAGCAGGCATGACAATTTCGGGTTGGGGCTGCTGCTGCAAAGAATCTGCTTGCCTTTGCAGGTCCTGGATTCTGTCCTGCAAGGCCTGCATCTGCAAGGTGCATTTCTCTGCTGCTGTCTGTTTGGCCTGCAGCTGCTGCAGGTTTTGCCTGGCCTGGCGGATCTCCTCCAGGGAACCAAAGGCAGGCTCTTCAAGGTCCTGCAGGCTGGATTCCCTGCTTTGCAGCCTTTGCTGCAGCTCCTGTCTGCGCCTGGACTTGGAGTGCAGCTCCTGCTGCAGATGAAGCTCCTTTTGTTCCAGGGCTGAGAAGTCCTGGGAATAGGATTCCAGGCGCTCCTTGGCCTGCAATGAGGTGTCCAGGCCCTGCAGGTCCTCCCTGCTCCATTGGGGGCCGATTTCGGCCAGGATTCTGTTCAGCTCGCGCAGGCCCTGCTCCCGCTCCTGTCTGCGGGCCTGCAGATCCTCCAGGGCCTGGGCGAATCTGTCCCGTTCCTTCTTTAACTCTGTGGCCAGCGCCAGGTCCAGCTCCTGTTCTGCCGGCCCCCAGTAGGCCAAGTCCTTCTCAGCCTGCTCCAGGGCAGCCATGGCCCTGGAGAGCTCCTGCCCCCGGCTTTGCAGCTCCCTGGCTGCCTGGTCCTTTTGGCTCTCCAATTCTTGTAAGGAGGTAGCGTGACTCTCCAGCTGTTTCTTGAGCAGCAATGAGGTGTCCAGGGCCTGTATCCTTGCCTGATCCCAATCCGAGCCCAGCTTGCGCAGGGTGGCCTGCAGCTCCTCCTGCCTGGCCTGAATCCTCTGCTCCAGGGCTGGTATCTCCTCCTGGTCCTGGACTAAGCGCCCTTTATCCTCTGCCCAGGCCTGGATCTCCTGCTCCAGGTCCAAGAGCTCCTGCTTGGGCTGCAGGCCCAGGAGCTTGTTCTCAAGCCCTTGCAGCTCCTGCTCCAGGCCTTGTTTTTGTTCCTGCAGGTGCTCCAGTCGATCTTGCAGGTATTGGTATCGGTGCAGGCCGTTTGCAGGGAAATGCTCCACCAGGGGCAGCCCTTGCAGCTCCTGGCATAGCCTCTGGTATTCGCTCCACTCCTCCCAGCGGGAGAGCAGGCTGTTTAAAAGCGAGAGCCTGCCCTGCCAGGAGGAGATGCTTTGCTTCAGGGACTCCCTTTCTTGGCTCAAGCCCTGCAGCTCCTGCACCACCTGGTCAAAGGCCTGGATATCCCCTTGGGCCTGTCTGATCTCTTTGCGTACTGTCTCGGTTCTGGTCAGGAGCTGGTTGATGCTCTGGTTCTGGCCCTTGGTCTTGAAGAGCTTGTCCCGTCTGTTCTCCAACTCTTTTAAGACTTGGGGCAGGGAGGAGAGGCCTGCGCCCAGGCCTGCACTGTATATGGCGTCCTTGATCCGCTCTGAGCTCAAGGTCTCCAGGGTCTGCAGCTCACTCAGGCTAAAGGCATAGACATTCCTGAAGACCTCCCTGGTGGTGCCAGCCAGGAGCCTATTCAGCACTTCAGGGCCCAGGCTCTCACCCTCTGGGCTGGTGATGCTCAAAGTCCCTCCCCTGCTGCCTGGACCACGCTTAAGCAGCAGTCGCTGCCATTCGCTGCCGGCCAGGCCCAGGCTGCCGCCCCAGCGTCCACCGCGCAAAGGGGGATAGGATCTCTCCTTACTGCGGCCGTCAGGGGCACCGAAGAGCACATCCCGGATAAAGGCCAGACAGGTGGATTTGCCTGCCTCGTTGTCCCCCAGGAAAATGTTCAGGCCAGGGGAGATGTCCTGGACCCAGCAGTCCTGGAAGATGCCGTAGCCGCGGATATATAGGTCTGTAATGTGCATGGCAGGCCAAGATTGCGCGTTGATGCACCGCCTGCAGGGTATCTATCCTGCAGGTGGATGGTTATTCCTTGTCTGCATCAGGCTGCAGGAGGTCAGCGCAGAGGATCTCTGCCTGGCGCAGCAGTTCCTGGGCCTCTTCCTGGCTCAAGTGCTGCAGCAGCCTCTTGGCCCTGCGGTGCTGGTAGAGCTCAGCCAGGACCTCCTGGTGCAGATGATCTCTGCAGTCCTTCCTGTTCAGCAGCTCCTGGGCCTGGTCCAGGACCTCTGCCAGGAAATCCCCTTGCCTGCGTCTGGACTCCAGGTCCAGCTCCGGGGAGGTCTCCAGCCGCAGATCCTTGATCCAGGCCAGGGGCTCATGTTCCTGATAATACTCCCGCAGGCGCTGCAGGAGCTCCTCCTGTCCCTCCTCCCTGCGCAGGATGCTGTGCAGGTTGCCCCTGCCGCTTAGAACAATCCTGCAGAGCAGACCCCTGTCTCCTGCCTGTCCCTGTTGGGCCTGGATATCCTGGAAGATGGCCTCTTCCAGGCGGTCCAGGCTGGGCCTATTCTGGATGTCTACCCTGATCTCAGCCCAGCGCAGTACATCCAGGGGATGAAACTCGGTCTGCAGCTGAAAGTCAGAATGCACATCCAGGACATAACAGCCCCTGGGGCCCTGCTCCAGGATGTTCAGTCCCTGGATGTTGCCTGGATAGACCACATAAGGATGCTTGGCAAATATGCCCCCGGAATGTACATGGCCCAGGGCCCAGTAGTCCAGGTCCGCCTTTGCAAGGTCCTGCAGGCTGCAGGGCGCGTAGGGCGCATGGCCGGTGTTTCGCTCCAGATTGCAGTGCAGGAGCCCAATCTGGAATACATCCTGGGGGGCGCGCTTGAAGTTGCGGGCCAGGTTGCGGGTCTCCTGGGACCTGGTGTGGCTGGCACCATGGATCAGGGCCTGGGTGGAGCCATCCCGGATAAAGGCCTGGGTCTCTGCTTCCCAGGAGCTGAAGACGTGCACGTTCTCCGGCCAGGTCAGGGCCTGGGCGGTGCTGCCCACTGGATCGTGGTTGCCGTGCACCAGATACACAGAGATTCCCTGCTGGCTGAGATTGGCCAAAGCCTCCCGGAAGCGCAGCTGGGCCCGGAGGCTGCGGTCCTCTTGGTTGTAGACGTCTCCGGAGATCAAGAGGAAGTCCGCCTGCTGCTGCACACAGAGCTGGATCAGGTTGTCCAGGGCCTGGAAAGTGGCCTGGCGCAGCCTCTGGCCCAGCTCCGAAGACACCTGGCTCAGGCCCTGGAAAGGGGCATCCAGGTGCAGGTCAGCAGCATGTACAAAGCGAAAGGAGGACATAGGGATATCATGCTGTTTTGGAAGAGAATCTGTTGTTTGTTCTGTTATCTTCTATAGAGAATGTAGAACATTCTGGAAGCTACCAGAACCAGGAAAGGGTGTAAATCCTGGGGAGGAGATGCGCTGCCCAGCCAGGGCCTGCTGTAGAACCAGGCCAGGGGCAGCCTATTCCTGGCCCTGCTGGTGCACCTGCCACATATCCTGATCAGTATAGCATTTTTCCTGCTCTGCTCCGGAGCTCAAGGCATCCTGCTCCACATTTCTGGCCTGCAGGCCTCCGCCCAGGACCTCCTGGAACCATTCGTGCTGGATGAGCAGGTTCATGATCTCGTTGGTCCCGGTCCAGATCTGGGACAGCCTGGAGTCCCGGACTATCTTCTCGATGGGATACACATCTGTGTAGCCAATTCCGCCCAGGACCTGCATGGCTGTATTGCTCACGTCCCAGGCCATCTGGGTGGCGAACTTCTTGGCCTCGCTCACCAGTCGGCGCACATTTGGGGCGTTCTCGTCCGCTGCCTTGGCTGCCATGTACACCAGGCCCCGGGCTGCGTCTAGCTGGGTTACGGCATCGCTGATCATGAAGCTCACCCCCTGGTATTTGCGGATGGGCTGGCCAAAGGCAAAGCGCTTGTTGCTGTATGTGGTGGCTACTTCCAGGGCTGACCTGGCCATGCCCAGGCTGGCTGCTGCAGAGGTCAGCCGCTCCGGGATCATCATCTGGTGGAAGACCTGGGCCCCTGCATGCAGCTGGCCCACCAGGTTCTGCTTGGGCACTTGTACATCCCTGAAGACCAGCCTCCCGGTGCCTCCGCCCCGGGTGCCCAGCAGGCCGTAGACATGCTCTGTGCTGACCCCTGGACCGCGTTCCACTATAAAGGTGCTGATCCGCTTGTACTTCTCAGCGTTCTCCTCCAGGTTGGTGCGGCAGTAGACCAGGAAAACATCCGCCTCAGTGGCTCCGACCACGAATCTCTTCTGACCGTTGAGCAAAAAGTGGTCATCCTTTTCCACCGCCAGGGTGGTGGCCCCGAAGAAGTCAGAGCCTCCCCTGGGCTCGGTTAGGGCTTCGGCGCAGATCAGCTCCCCGCGCAGGATGGGCCGCAGGAATTTCTCCTTTTGCTCATCAGTGCCGAACCGGCTGAGGGCCTCGCCCACAATAGAGGGCATGACAAAGGCGCAGCCCAGGGCAGTGCCCAGGACTCCGATCTCTTCCTCTGCCTGGGCCTCTGCGGTCCAGGACAGGCCTCTGCCTCCCCACTGGGGATCGAATCTAAGGCCCAGAAGGTTCTCTTGGCCCAGCTCCTGTACAAACTCCTTAGGGTACTCAATCTCTTCCCGGTCCATGGCCCGAACATAGTCAGCAGAGACCCGGTCCCGGGCAAAGGCCCTGACTTCTTCCTGGATCCTTTTCTCCTGCTCGGTTAAGAGCTGCTGGTAAAACATGCCTGCTGTCCTCCTTGCTGGGGTGGGTTTGGGGTTTGCTCCTCCAGCAAACCATTGCAAAACCTGCTATTGCCGGCTGACACGTTCTCTGCTTGCCAGCAGGTTGGCTGCAAGCTTTAAAAAACGTACATCATATCTTGTTTTGCTTACACAATTGGAAAGCTGCAGCTTACCACGCGTAAGGCGATTGTCAACTGCTGCCAAGTCTCTTCTGCTTGGCTGCTGCTGTTGACAGCTGCTAACAGCAGCACAAGGCTCAAGTTGACAGTGACGGGTTATTGTTTTACAGATCGTTTATCGATGCTAAATAAGGAGAACATATATGGAAGCTACGCTTTCAAGTAAATTCCAAGTAGTCATTCCAAAGGCTGTACGCGAACGCCTTCACCTGCAGCCCCAGCAAAAGCTGACGCTTATCGAGAAGGACGGCATGCTGATCCTCATCCCCCAAGTAAATCTCGAGACCCTTCGAGGCATAGCCAGAGGGGCAAATGTGGCGGATTACAGGGAGAAGAAGGATAGATACTGATGTACATAGTTGACTCTTGCGGCTGGCTGGAGTGGCTAACCGACGGCAATCTGGCTGAGACATATGCACAATACCTGACTGAGGTGGAGCGCATCCTCATCCCCAGCATTGTTCTCTATGAGGTATACAAGGTCCTCAAACGTGAAGTCGGTGAGGAAAAGGCGCTTCTGGCTATCAGTTACATGAAGCGAGCAACTATAGTCCCCTTGGATGACAACCTGGCGATCAAAGCTGCAGACACAGCTCTCCTGCATAATCTGGCTATGGCTGATGCCGTGATCTATGCAACTGCACAGATACATGAGGCTCCCCTGTACACCTCTGATGTTGATTTTAGAGGCCTGCCCCTTGTGCAATGGCTGGAGTAATGATGCAGGCGCTTAATGCTCCTGCCAATTGGTTAAGTTGAGCATTGAAATTCCTTAGCTTTTGTCCCCAGGGATGATTCCTGACGCGGCCTATACCTGCAAAGCCGCAAAACTTAGCTTGAAGTAAAAGACAAAAGTAATTAAGGTTCCTGTTCTTAGCTGTTATGGGCACTGGCTGGGAAAAGCTCATATTGCGCCGGAATAGTAACCTGCTATAAAATTGCCACAATAAGCCGGAGTCTTGGCTATGCCTCATATGTTCACCAATCGGCCCCGCAGGTTTGCCCTGCTGAAGGATAAGGAGGACTTCAAGGGCCAGTTTCGCTGGGAGAGCATCAATGCTGCCTTGTACAAGCTGGGAGGGCTGGTGTTCATACTGGGCAGCATAATGTTTTTGCCTTCCATGCAAAAGTACATGGATCTGGGCTGCTGGATCTTCTTTTTCGGCTCCCTGCTTTACCTGGTGGTGACCGTGCATGACCTGGCAGAGGTGTACATGCACTGGAAAAGCTCCCCTGGCAGAAAGCGGCGGGAGCTGTATGAATATACAGCAGCAGTGAGCTATGTAACAGGAACAGTGCTCTTCGCCCTGGGCAGCATTTTCTTTCTGTCTGAGGTGGGCTGGAATATCCTGGGAGGCTGGTGCTTCATCATAGGCAGCCTGCTGTTTGTGCTGGCAGCCGGGATCAATGTCCTGCAGATTGTAAGATCCAGGGACATGCTTACCCTGCAGCTTATGAACCTGACCGCGGTTTCCTTTGTAGTAGGCTCGGTGCTGTTTACAGTGGCTTCCGTGCCCACCTTGTGGGAGATGCAAGCCCCAAGGGACCATGTGCTGGTGCAGGCCCTTCTGGGCTGGCAGTACCTGGTGGGCAGCATGCTTTTCTTCCTGGGCGGGATATTCAATTACTGGCGGGCCTACATCTTTATGAGCCGGGAGCTATCAGGCGGCAAAGCCCGGACAGGGTCTTAGGCGCTTGTCAATGAATGCATTGCATTCACGATATCCTGGCTCTGCATGGCCTGAAGCACATCCTCAACCGCAGAGATGATGGGCTGGACTGGGTGGACGGATCCTTCTGCAGGCTGCTTAAGGCAAGAGTCTATTTTAAAGGCCTCCCAAAGGCCTGGTGCATCAGGTCCCTCCTTCTGGGCTGTTGGGTATTGTCCGCCTTTTCCTTCTGCAGCACCAGCTGCAGAAGCTTGGACATACAGACCTGCTGGGAGGTTTCCTGGTAAAAGGTGTCCCAGGCGTAGAACAGCATCTCTTGCAGATATTCAGGGCTCATTTGCTTGGGGTAGTAAACGACCTTGTCCGCGGTATACTCATCCCAATCATAGGAAAAGATGCGATTTTCCTTTTGCAGTTTTGCAAAGGCCGGGGTGTGCGGAAAAGGGGTCAATACCGTGAATTCCGCGAGGTCCAGCTCGATCTGCAGCAAAAAATCCACAAGCCTTTTGATGAAGTCCGGGGTGTGCGTGTCCAGGCCCAGCAGGATGGTGCCCTCCACAGCGATGCCGTGGTCGTGGTAGCGCTTGATGCGATCCCGGATATAGTCCGAGGTGTCGAAGACCGCCTGATACACGTACCAGGCGCCTGCCTGGGCAGCCAGATCCAAGACCTCTGGCCTGTCCTCTATGGGATGGCAGCACCATTTCTTTTTCAAGGGGATCATTTCCCGGAACAGGTCCTTTTCCCACTGGGTGTCCTGGGCCAGGGAGTTGTCCACTAAAAACAAGCGGTTGTTTTCAATGGAGTCCATCTCGGCCATGGTTTTCTCAATGGGTCGGGGCCGGAACTGCCTGCCACCCAGATAGGATACTGCGCAAGGATAGCAGTTGAAGCGACATCCCCTGGAGGCGTGGACCAAGTCCACCATCTGGACTCCCTTGTAATTGTACAGGTCCTTGTTCAGGATGTCCCTGCGCGCTGTGCCCACGTCTTGGATGGGAGGTCTGTGCTCCAGGTAGTCATAGACCTTGCGCAGTCGATCCTGATAGAAGTCCTGAAAGACTTGCTCCATACGACCCTCTGCCTCTCCCAGGAATACCGAGTCCGCATGCAGGGCAGTTTCCTCTGCGTGGAGCATGGTGGCAATACCGCCGAAGATTACCCGGATGCCCAGCTCCCTGTATCTGTCAGCGATTTGCCAGCCCTGTTTGACCTGGCTGGAGAGCATCATGGATATGCCCACAAAATCAGCCGGTCTGCTGAAATCTATTTCCTGCAGGTTTTCATCCACAAACTCCACCTGGACATGCCCAGGCAGGCATGCGGCAAATACTACTGGGCCATGGGGCGGCAGGTGGAATTCTGTCTGCCTGCTTAGCTTGGGCCACTTGGGATAGATAAGCTTGAATTTCATGCTGGGTTCTGGGCAAACTACTTTTAAGCTTGGTCAGATGTGGTTTGGGGGCGGTTTTGGGCCACGTAATCTGCAAGGGTCTGCAGGGAGGCGAAGACTTTTTCCCCAAGCTCCTGGTTGTCTATGACCACGGAATAGTTCTTTTCCAGCATCATAACCAGCTCCAGGATATCGATGGAGTCTATGCCCAGGTCTCCTCCGATCAGGGGGGCTTGGGGGTCAATATCTTCAGGGCTGATATCTTCCAAGTGAAGGGTCTCAATGATTTTTATTTTAAGCTCGTCAATTAATTCCTGCATGGAAAGCGCTCTTGTCAAGATGTTGGGTTTGTTCTATAAAAATTACTTGATATCTTGAAAAAAATTTTTACCTGTACAAACCATCTAAGTCAACTGTAACCCTGCATGAGTCCTGTATACAGCCTGATGAATGATTACAGCCTGTTGCAGGATGCAAACCCTGGGATTGGAATCCGGGACCAGGTATGAGCGGACCTGACTTGGCAGTTGAAGACTACCTTGCCCAGCGCGGGAGGATGAAGCTCCTGGATGCTGTGCTGCAGGTGGATGCGCAGCAGGCTGTATCCAGCTCAGTGGTGACCAAGGACTGGCCGTTACTTAATGAGCCAGGCGGTGTCAGCCCCATAGTGATTGTGGAACTGGTGGCACAGACTGCAGGGGTGAGTATTAGATGGCAGGAGATGCAAGAGCCCGGGGGTAGGGAAAAAAGCGGGGGCGGCTTGATAGTGGGGATCAAGGAGGCAGTCTTTCATGTTCCTGGCATCCAGTTGGACTCGCGTATAATCACCTGGGCTGGAAAAAGGCACTCCTTTGCTAGCTACTCAGAATACCAGGGCCACTGCAAAATCGGGCAGCTAAAGCTGGGGGAGGCTACCATTCAGGTGGTCAGAACAGAATAGCTAAGGCCTGCGTAACTATTCACAGGCTCCTGATCAGTCCATAAGCGTGTTCGGGCAAAGTAGATGGTGAATAGATACAGGCCTGCAAACAAAGGAATCCTCGGATATGAAGCAGAAAACAGCCATGGTAACCGGAGGCGGCCGGGGCATCGGACGGGCCATTGCCTTGGAGCTAGCAGCCTGGGGACACCATGTGACCATAAATTATCGCTCCGGGCAGGAAGCTGCTAAGCAGACCCTGGAGATGATTCAGGCCCAGGGAGGGCAAGGTCAGTTGGCAGGCTTTGATGTTGTGGACCAGGAGGCGGTGCAGCAGGCAATAGACCAGATCTCGGCAGAGTTCGAGATCGAGGTTCTGGTGAACAACGCCGGAATTACCGCGGATGGTCTGTTTGTAATGATGTCCCGGGATGACTGGGACTCGGTGCTGGATACCTCCCTGAGCGGATTCTATAATGTGACCAGGCCGGTACTCAAAAAGATGCTCAGGGCCAAAAGCGGTGCTATAGTTTCTCTCTCTTCCATTTCCGGAATCATGGGCAATCGGGGCCAGGTCAACTATTCAGCTGCCAAGGCGGGTATAATCGGCGCCAGCAAAGCCCTGGCTGCAGAGGTGGCCCGGATGGGGGTCCGGGTAAACGTGGTGGCTCCGGGTCTGATCGAGACCGAGATGACCCAGGAGGCGCCAAAAGATAAGATCAAGGAGATGATCCCCATGGCCCGCATCGGTGCGCCAGAGGAAGTAGCCAGGGTGGTCAGGTTCCTTTGTTCCAGGGATGCCTCATATGTTACCGGAGAAGTTATCTCCGTGGACGGAGGCATGACATGAGGGTCTTGGGGCAGATGCTAAACAATATGCAATTAATGCATGTGGCAGTGGTTCTGCTAGTATGCATCTGGGGCTTGACTAGCGGTATGCAGCAGGCGGCTGCGGAAGTCAGGCAAGAGGCGCAGGCAGTGGAGTCTGTCCAGGCAGAGTTTACCCAAAAGAGGTACTTGCAGATGCTGGAGGAGCCCCTGACCTCCAAAGGTGTAATGTATTTTAAGGCTCCTGACTCACTCAGGTGGGAGTACACCGATCCGGTGCAAAGCGTTTTGTTGATGCAGGAGGAGAGCATCCAGCAATATGTAGAGGCAGATCAGGGAATGCAGCAGCAGGAAGGCCAGGACCTAGAGTCCATGCGGGTTTTTCTGCAGGAAATCTGTCTTTGGATACAGGGAGAGTTCGAAGCCAATCCAGGCCTGGAAGTCAAGAGGCAGTCAGAAGATGTGGTGCTTCTGGAGCCTGTTCAGGAAAATGCCCTGGCAGAGATGATCCAGGGCATCGAGGTCAGGCTTGGTGACAGTGCAGGGATTATAGACTCGGTGAAGGTCCTGGAAGGTCCGGAGACTTATATGGAGATCAAGTTCCAGGATACCAGGATCAACCAAGATATCAAGGACCAGGTGTTTCAAGACCCTTAAAACTGGGTAGACCCAAGCATAAAAGCAAAGGAGGAGAAGATGAAAAGGGGGATTTATGTATGCCTGCTGTTGATGGCTGGGCTGTTCTTGGCGGCCTGCACTACCGCCACTATGCAAAAATCAGAGGTCAGCCCTTGGCTGGAGGAGATGTCCGGGAACAAGTCAGCAGACATCAGTATCGAGGGCAGATGGCAGGATGCCCAGGCACAGGGCGCTTTCAGCTGGGGAAGGGGGCAAATTGAGCAGGAGGGAAACAGCCTGCAAGGCTATCTGGGCGAATATAAGCTGCAAGGAAAAGTAAGCGGCAACACTGTGTATCTGGTGCTGCTCTACAGGGATGAGGTATATTATACAGCGCGTTTGGAAGAGGATGGGGACTTTCTGCGCGGGGAATATTTCGACGGCTCGGATCAGGAGCAGCAGCACGGGGATCCCATGGCCCTGGAGAAAATTGAGGGATAATCCTGAATGCGCATGCCCTCTGGCTGGAATCCAGGGCCTTTGGCAGCCTTTGCAGCTCTTTTCCTGCTGCTGGTATCCGGCTGCAGTACCGGCCTGGAACCGCTGCAGCCTGTGGTGCCTGCAGACAGTGCAGACATTAAAGAGCGCTGCCAGGCGCATTTTCTGCATCAGCCCTGGCAACTGGTGCAGTCTGCGACATTGCACGGCCCAGGGGGCAATGTTCGCAAAGCAATCATGGTCCTGCATGTCCATCCGGAGCAAGAACGGATTAAATGCGTTATTACCAGCCTGGAGGGGATAGTGCTGTTCAAGGCTGAGTACGATCAAGGACCGGAAATCCTAAGGGCAGTCCAGCCATTCCAGGATGAGGAATTCGCAAGGGCCTTGTTTGGGGATATCAGGATGCTGCTTTTCCCGCCTGAGGCTGGGTCTATTGAGACAGGTCAGAGCCCATGCGGAGCTCCTGCCTGTGAATACGAGCCCCATGGGCAAGGCTTGGTGAGGGTGCTGCTGCCAGGAGACGGGAAAAGGGAAATACTGCAGTACAGCGAAAGCCAGAAGCACCTGCAGACTATAGAGGCCAGCTACAACAAGGCAGTGTCCAATCCTCAGAACTCCCAGGTACAAGAGCTGATACCTGAAAGGCTGATTATTAATAGGCACGGGGCCCTGGGGTATAAGCTGGTACTGGAATTGATAGAGGCCAAGCCCTTGGAGTAGGCCCAAGCCCCTGCAAGATGCGAGTGCAAAAACTGCTTTTGCACTCACCAGAAGTCAGAGATCAGAGGTCAGTAAAAACAAGAGGTTATAATTCCAAATTGTATAGCAAATCAACGTGAAATGACTTTTTGCAGTGACGTCCTGCAAGGGATCAGCTGGTTTTAAGCATCACTGCACGCTGGATCATCTCCTGCAGGGGCCTCACCCGGAAGCCCTTTTGAGACAGGCCCTGGAGCAGCTCTTCTATCTGGGTAAGCCACTGCTCAAGATTGAAGTTGAGCGACTCCGGGGCTGAGTCGTGCAGGAGGACAATATCTCCAGCCTGGATCCTGTTCAGGATCTTACCTGCCAGCCCCTGGACCCTCCGGTTGCCCAAATCAAGACCCCGGCAGCTGTATAGCAAACAAAACATGTTCCTTTTTTGCAGCAGTGGGCCCAGCTTGGGGTTCACAATGCCTGCTGGGGGCCTGAAGGCCAGGGGCTGGATACCGTGGCTAGCTATAGCGGCCTGGGTGGCATCGATCTCCTGGGCAAGCTTCTGGCTTGGCTTGAGCATAAGCAAAGGGTCGTGGCTGTAGGTGTGATTGCCGATGCAATGTCCTGCCTCTAGGATGTTGCGTATCAGTTCTGGGTGTCTTTGCACCTTGCTGCCCAGGACAAAAAAAGTGGCCTGAACCTGGTGTCTGGCCAGGAGTTGCAGCAAAATTGGAGTGGTGCGCGGGTCAGGACCATCGTCAAAAGTTATGGCCACTTTTTTGCTTTTGTCTTGGCCATGACTGACTACAGGCAGAAACAGACCTGTTGTTGGGAAAAAAGGGGCAGCCAGGCAGGTCAGGACAAACACTGCCAGGGGGGCTGCAGCAAGCTCCAGGCGTATGAAGGCCAATATGGCTGCCAGCAGAAAGGCCGCCAGGGCCAGATAATAGAGCAAAGTATGCGGGTGCCGGCTTTTCATGGGATGAGATGCTCCCAAAGTGGGCCCACATGGCCTTTGGCGTGGAGCCTGGAGATGACCTGGGTCATCTTTTTCCCGCTGCCGCCGAATATCCAGTTGCGTTGTTTTCTGGAGCCGTGCGCAAGCATGGCCTGGATTGAGCTTAATCCAATGTCCGGTGGGCAATAAAAGCAAGGCCTTAAAAGGCTTTGCTCTTTAGTTATCTGTCCGGATTCCAGGGCTAGCTCAAAGAGCTGGGTCTGGGGATAGAGGCGGATGCCGGTGAAAAAGAAGCACACAGTCTTTTTCAGGCTTTGGGCATTCTCCAGGGTTTGCCTAATGGTCTGGGGGCTTTCTGCAGGGGCGCCCAGCAAAAAGAAGTGCGCCGCGTATAGCCCGGCATCCAGGGCTGCCTGGTGCGCCTGGCAGATATCAGAGCAGCGAAAGGGCTTCTGGTAGCTCTCCAGGACCTGGTCTGACAAAGATTCAGTGCCGAACTCCACATGGGTCATGCCAGCTGCTGCCAGCTCCTGGAAATAGTCTTGGGGCATCCGCCTGGGCGCGATATAAGCCCCCCAAGGGATGCTTAGCCCGGCCTGTCTGAGACTGCGCGCAACCTGCAGACTGTGCTCGATATCAGAGTTAAAGACCGAGTCTGTAATAAACAGATATTTGGCCCCTGCCTCCTGGAGCCCTAGAGCGACATCCGCAACAGCCAAAGGGGACATGAGCCGTTGGCTGCTGCCCTCGATACTGGGGTAGGTGCAGTAGATGCACTTGAAGGGACAGCCCCTTTTGGTCTGCAGGTTCAGCATGCCTCCGTGCTGCAGGTAATAGTCCACATGGGGGCTGTCCGGAGTAAAGGATCTAGTGGTTTTTCCCGTCCAAGCAGGGGGAGTCGGTACGGAATGTTGATCGTCCCGGCAGATGACCCCTTCAAGCCCAGATACATGGCCTTTTTGCTCCAGGGCCTGCAAAAATTCCTGGAAGCGCTCCCCTTCTGCGATGATGCCGTAATCTGCCTGCAGCTCCTGCAGCAGCTGGACTGGAAACAGACTGAAACCGCTGCCCCCCAGGACCACTGCTGCAGGGCTTAGCTTTCGGATCCTTTGAACCAGCTGCTTATGCTGCTCAATGTAGGCCTGGGGTGCCTCATGGTCTGTATTGTCAATATTTCTGATGGAGATGCCTATGACGTCCGGATCAACTGCCTGGATCCTATCTTCAGGACTGCTTGCGCTGTGATTCAGGTCCGCGAAATGAACATCATGCCTGGAGCCAATAGCCCCGGCCACATAGTCCAAGCCCAAGGGATAGACCGGGTAGGGGCTGGTTGCAGTATTCGCAGAGATTAAAAGTACCTTCATGTATAAAAGACTTCCACTGCGGTCAGGTTGACTCCTGTGCCCAGGACCAGGATGGCAGGCTTGTCCAGGGTTCTGGGCTGGATATGGCCTTCTGCGGGCGGTATGCTTCCGGCCTGTAGACAATAGCCAGCCAAGCAGATTGCAGTGGCTGAGGCAGATGCGTATTCCCCTGTGTATTTACGGTAGTCCACAACTGGAGCCTGAAAGCCGGCAAGCTCTTGAAATTGATGGAGCTGCTGTTGCCCAATATCCCGGCAAGAGGCTGGAATTCCGGCAAACAGGGCCCCATAGCGGTCCTGGATGCATGCGGGACCTCCCAGGCTTTGAACCAGGGCCTGGATGTTTGCTGTTTTTGTATCTGCAGGGCGGAAAAACCTGGGTTGCAGCTGCAGACCGTTCTGACGGGTTACCAGGCATAACCCGCCCCCTCCATCCGCAAGCTGCCCCGCACAGGATACTGAAGGGTCAAACAAAGGGGAAAGCCGAAAGTGGCTTTCATCCGCTCCCACTACCAGGAAGGGCTGCTCCAGGTCCTCATGCAAAAGGCTAGCCGCTGTCAAGGCCTGCTCAAAGGAGTAATCGCCGCCGGTCATGGTTATGTTGGGTCCCTCGGAGCTGAACATCATGGCAATTTCCCCGGCAGGGGCGTTGTGCACTGAGCCCACAAAGTCCATGGGGCTGCAGAAGCGCTCCTGGCTTTGAAATAGCTGGCTTAGAAAGCTCTCTGTCTCAGAAAGCGCCCCCCAGCCTGTGGAAAAAAATACCCCGCAAGGGGAGGGGCTGAGCCCAGCCTCCTGGCTGGACTCCTTAGCCAGGCAAAGGGCGAGCCTGGGCAGCCTTTTCAAGCGCCTGATGCTCCTGGCTGGGAGGCCTGCAGAGATTTGTTCAAGGGGCAGCATTCCGGCCAGAGTCGACCCGGCCAGGAATGACTCAACAGTAGTCTGAGTCTTTCCCGCACCTGTCAGGCAGGAGATGCCCCTGATGCCCATTGCTGCGGGCTTTATGGTTTTGGTTGCTGCTGCGTCTTGGGCCCTGCCCAGGACCAGGGCTGCGTTGTTGCCCCCGAATCCAAAGGAATTTGAGAGAGCCCTCTGCAGGCTGCAAGACTCTGGCTCTGCCTGGGGCTGTAGATCCAGCTCCGGGTCCGGGGTTTGCAGACCTTGATTAGCAGGTACCCAGCCTTCTGCAATGCACATGGTACACACAGCCAGCTCCACAGCTCCCGCAGCCCCCAGGCTGTGGCCTGTTGCGCCCTTGATGGAGGAGGTCCTGGGCTTGTCCTGGCCAAAGAGCCTGTTCACCGCCCTGGCTTCTGAGGCATCATTGTTTATGGTCCCTGTGCCGTGCAGGTTGATGTAGTCAATGTCTGACTGGCCCAGGCCTGCGTCCTGGAGCGCGGAGCGCATGGCCCTGCAGGCTCCCAGGCCTTCGGGGTGCGGAGCAGCTGCGTGGTATGCGTCACAGGAAAGCCCAATGCCCAGGATTTTGGCCAAGGCCTGCTTAGGGATTTGTTCTGCTGATTCCAGGAAGAGCATGGCAGCTGCCTCGGAAAGGCTCATGCCGTTTCGCTCCCGGTCAAAGGGCCTTGCGCCCTGGGGAGAAAGCAGCTGCAGGGAGTTGAAACCATAGCATGTCAAACGGCACAGGGCGTCCGCTCCACCTGCAAGCACGGATCCGGCCAGGCCGCTTTGCAGCAGTCTAGCCCCTAGGGCCACGGCAGCAGCCCCTGAGGAGCAGGCTGTGGATACAGTGAAGGCAGGGCCGCTGCAGTTGCATAGCTCTGCCAGGTAGGCAGCCGCTGAGCCAGTGGAGTGATAGCGATACAGTGCGGGATCCTCAGCCCCGGCCTGCAAATGGACTTCTGTTTTGGGCATTCCACCAGTGGTCACACCAAGCACCACTGCATCAGGGGCTTTGCCCCCGCAGGCCTGCAAGGCATCCTCTGCAGCCAGGCCTGCCATAAGATGGGTTCTGGGCAGCTCCGGATGGCTCAGGTCCTGCTTGACCTCTCCCACGGCAAAGGGCTGGGTATGCGCAAACAGGCTGAGCTCTGCGATGCTGCTTTGCTGGTGCAGCAAGCAAGTGGATGTCTCAGGCCAGCCCCGGCCTAGGGAAGTAATGATTCCCACTCCAGTCACATAAATGCCCATGTAAGCTCCAAAGCCTCAAGGTGCGGGGTTGGGGTTTGATTTCCTGGGGCCCAGGAAGGGCTGGAAATGGTGCCATTCAAAGGGATAATCATGCACTGCCTGCTGCAGCAGGTCCGCATATTGCTGCGCAGCCTGTCTGATGCACTCCTTGCGCTGGCTGCGGGCTGCTGCCTGCAGGTATATAGGTGGATGGATAACAAAATGATACTGCTGCCTGCCGGTGCGAAAGGCAAAGAAGACAAAGATAGGCGCGCCAGAGGCCAGGGCCAGGGCATAAGGGGTTTGGGGCAGGCTCACAAGATGCCCCAGGAAGCTTGCTTCTACCCGGGAGTCTTTAGGATTTAGGGAACGATCCCCGGCCAGGGACAGCATCCAGCCGCTGCGCAGGTATCTCAGGCCCTCCAGGATTTGAGCCGGAGATCCCTGGCCCTGCAGGCTGGCGATGACGTGCGCCCCTTCCTGCTTTAAAGCGCTTTTCTGCAGCCCTTCCAGCTGTTCCCCAGCCTTCTGGCCCATAAACAGCAAAAGCGGGATGCCTTGCTTTTGCAACAGCCTGGCTGCAACCTCCCAGTTGCCCAGGTGGGACATGAGCAGGATGCCTCCGGTTTTGTTCTGAGCAGCATGTGCAAGATGCTCCCAGCCCTGGACAGTATAGCTGATCTTGCCTGCAGACTCCAGGTGATGTCTGTCTATGTAGATATTGGTGAAGTCATGGAACTGTTTCCAGGCACAATACACAGCATAGCAAAGGGTTCTATGCGGAAAAAGGGCCTGGTAAAAGCGAACACTGTTGGCCACCCTGGCTGGAAAGAACAAAAAGTAGCAACTGGCAATGACCCAGGCAGAGGTGGAGAAGACCCAAATGCCCAGCTTCCGGGATAAAGAAACCAGGATCCTGTGAAATAGGCTTATCATCTCTAGTCCCTATTGTCTTAGCTGATGCGTCCGGGCCAGAAACCAGGTCTCCTCCCGGCCCTTGCCAGAGGGCAAAACCTGGCTGACTGCGAATCCGTTAGCCTGCAAGATTTTGTTAATTTCCTCTCTGGAGCGGAAATAGGCAGGGATGCCTCTCAGCCTGAGCCTGAAGCTCTCGATTTTGCGAAAGACGGGCACCTTGAAGCCAGCAGGAATCGTGACCCTGATAAGCAGCCTGCTCTCAGGGCCCAGCTTGGCTTTCAGGTTTTCAAGTGTTTGCGCAAGCTGGGCCTCAGAGAGATAATGCAGCATGTCCAGCATCAAGGCCAGGTCTGGAGCAGTCTCAAAATCCGGGATCCAGGGTGCGCCAGCCCGGTAGACCTGGCCCCTTGGTCCAAGGACCCTTTGCGCGATCCTGACCCTTTCCGGGTCTGGATCCATAGCATAGACACGCAGGGTGGGACGGGCCGCAATTAGCCAGGCTGAGGTCAGACCATAGCCGCAGCCTATATCCGCAACTACACCGGGCTCTCCCACAAGCTCTGGAAGCTCAGTGAACATGGGATCTGTAGCCAGCTTGCATCTGGCGAAAAGCCTGGGATAGGCCTCCAGGTGCTTGAAGAGTCGATGGATGCGTTTTTTGTGCCTTGCAGATCCAGGCATGGCAGGCTGCTCTGGGAGCTTGAGCGGTTGGTAGAGGTGCCTTAGCAAAGGAGGAAAAAAGGCAAAGGTGCCCAGCAGCACAAAGCAGATGCCCAAAAGCAGCACCAGTCCCATATTTTGCATGAAGCTGTGCTCTCCAGAGGCCAGGGTCAGAAAACCAATGCAGGTGGAGAGTCCGGCCAGGAAGATGGTCATTCGGATGTGGGCCTGGTAGGGATGCTTTTCCTCTTGATAGCGCTGATAGCCCCGGATGAAGTACAATGAATAGTCCAGGCCCATGCCCAGGACTACTACTGAGAGCATCAGGCCGGGTATGCTAAGGGGTAGATTGAACAAACCCAGAAAACCAAGTGTGCAGAGCAGGGAGAAACCCAGGGGCAAAAGGGCCAGCAGGGTAAGCAGAGGATCCATGAAAATAAGCAAAAGCAAGACAGTCACGCTTAGACCGATAATAATCAGCATCCTGGTGAAAGTCGTGGCCAGATAATCGCTTATGGCCTGGGAATAATAGTCCGGATCAAACACATGTACCCAGCTTGGTTCGGAAAACTTGGCAAAAAAGTCTCCCGGGTCATAGTTTTCACCAGGGGTGAGAGTGGTGAACAGCTTCCAATTGCCTGTTTCCTGGTCCTGATGGATTTCCAGGAGCTCCTGGAAGTCTGGCTTCAGGGGCAGACCGCTACTGCAGGAAGTTGAGCTGAACTCATAGGCGTCAGAAAACGCATCTGCAGGTAGACCCTGCTGGACTGCTGCCTGCTGGATTTGTTCTTGTACCTGTTCAAGATCATGCCGGGACCAGAAATCCTGCCAGGCTTCAAGGTTGGCCTGGCAGCGCTCTTTTGCAGGGAAGATCTCAGAGGGCAGGAAAGCCTGGGCCAGGGTGTCCTTCTGGGTCTCTTTTTGCATCGCGGCTGCCAACTGGTCGCTGTGCTGCTGCAGGGTCTTTTTGCTCGGGGCTTCAGCCAGGAGGTAGATCTTATCAAACAGCTGCTCCCCCCAGGTTTCAGCAACCGCTTCCTCAGCTGCAAGGGTTTCCTGGCTGACGGTGTTCATTTGGCTGATGTCCACCTCAAAATCCGGATGTGCGAAAAAGGACAGGAACACGAGAGCAGCCAGCGCAAGTCCGATACTGTATTTGCCGCTGCATTGAACCAGCTTGTCCACCAGGGCCTGCAAGGGGAGTGTGCCGGATCTTTTTGCAGGCCTCAGCTCTGGCAAGAGGACCGGGAAAAAGGAATGCACGAACAAAAAGGAGAAAGCAATGCCCAGGGCAGCGAACTGCCCGATTTCAGACAAGATAGGGAATCCGCTGAAGGAAAGCGCAAAAAAGGCGCCCACGCTGGTCAGTACCGCCAGGAGGGCCACTGCCCTGACCTCCCTGGATACGCTCTTGCCGCTAGTGACATAGGGCCGATCCAGAAACAGCAGGTAGCTGATCCCGTGATCCACTGTAATGGAGATTATGGCTCCGCCAAAGCCTATGCTCATCACTGATATGGAGTCCTGCCACAGGGAATAGAAAGCCAGGGCGCAGATGGTACCGAACCCTGCTGGCAGAAAGGCCAGCAGCCCGATATAGGGCCTGGGGAAGGACAGCAGCAGCAAAAAGGCAATACCCAGGCTGACAAAGAGCAGGGCCCGCTTGGTGTCCTGCTTGGCTGTGGTTTGATTGTCCAGCACCGCCCGGTAGGAGCCTGTAGGGGTCAGTGTGAAGTCCAGTCCTGTATCAGCATACTCTTTTTGCAAGGCCTGGTTGGTTTTTTCCAGGGCATCCTGGATGCGCCGGGCTAAGCTGCTGCTGGTGCTGGAGCTTTTAGGTTCGGCAATAATGAAGGTATGGCGCTGGTCCCTGGACAAGGGATGGGATTTGTAAAAGCTGATATCTTCTGCAGGAACCAGATGCTGGAGCTTTTTCAGGACAAGGCGGTTCAAGCCCAATGGGTCCTGCAGCACCAGCTCCGAGCTGCCAGTGCCCTGCATGGTGTACAGCCTGGAGATGTTTCCAGAAATCCGCTGCTGCAGGGCTTCATCCTGCAGCAGCGGGGCCAATTCCTGCTTAAGCTCTTGGGCTGAAAACAAGACAGGCAGGTTTTCAGTCACGTGGCTGGCAAGCCTGGGAAACAGCTGGCCCATGTCATCCAGGCCCACCTGGCTGAACAGGCCGGACTGGCGCAGCTCGTTTTGCACGAGCTCTGCTGCTTGCAGCAGCTGGTCCGGGTCTTTTTGCTCCAGATAGAGGTCGATGAATATCTGGTTCTGGTAGGGGTGCTCAGATAGTACGCGGGCACCCTCATCAATTACTGGCTGGCCTTGGGGCAGGGTGTTGACTACATCAGTCTGGAGCTGAATGTTGGACAGCTTAATGATGGCCAAGATGGCCAGGCCAGATACAGCAAGCAAGAAAAGGGCCTTGGCCGGGGTGCGCAGGGCAGGCAGCACAGAATGGACCTTCATTGTTAGCCGCGTTTTTTGCGAAATCTCTGCAGGAGCAGCCTGGAAAAGGTTGCCCCATTCCTGAAGAAGTCCCTGCAGGGCCGGAAATGGGAGATGCGCTCCTGGGGCGGAAGGTAATGCACGCCCACAGGCACCTCAAGCACAGGCAGCTGCTGCTGATGCGCGCGGACCAGGATCTCCACCTCGAACTCGAAGCGTCTGGCTTTGACTCCCAGGCTCAAGGCTTCAGGTAAGGGGTAGACCCGGAACCCGCTCTGGGAGTCAGAGATGAGGGGGCCTCCGCAGACCCGGACCCAGAAGTTGGAGAACTTCCTGCCGAACCTGCTGCTCCATTTTACATTGGGGCTGTGCATGCCCAGGCGAGAGCCCACGATTAGAGCCGGCCTGGAGTTTCGCGCAGCCTGGATCAGGGCTGCTGCGTCCCTGGGGTCATGCTGCCCATCCGCGTCAATGGACACAGCCCAATCCGCGATCCTGGAGGCTTCCTTAAATCCGGTCAGCAGTGCTGCTCCTTTGCCCTGGTTCTTGGCGTGGCGCAGGATGCGGATGTCCTGGAACTGGCTAATTCGCTGCTGGGTATCGTCAGTGCAGCCGTCATCAACCACGAATACCGGCAGGCCCAAGTCCAGGGTGGCGCTAATCACCTTTTCCACGCTTGAAGCGTGGTTATAGACTGGGATCACTGCTGCAAACCTGTCTCTTGAGGAGTCTGCCTCGGCTTCTGGCTTGTTCACTCCAGCGGGCTGCATGGGCTGATCAGCTTTACTTTGTCCTGTGTGTAGAATAAGGAAAAGGGCTCAGGAAACCTTCCTCCCCGGGATTTAGGCCTGGGGGCATGCTCATCTACTGCTCATGCCAGGCCACAGCCCAGGCCCCAGGGCCAATATGCACTCCAGAGGTCAGGGAAAGCGGCTGCACAATGATTTCCGCCTTGGGGAAAAGCCTCTTGATTTCCTGCCCAGGCTTGTCCTGAACCCATTGGCTGTTATCCGAGTACTGCAGGAGTATCAAAGCCCGGGAATCGTTGTCCAGGCTTTTCTGCAGCCTGTGCAGGGCAAAGCTGATCTGGGCCTGGGAGTTGCGCACCAGCCCCGCCTTTTCTGCTCCTTGGGCCGTGGGGGTGATCACCGGCTTCATGTGCAGCATGTCCCCGAAGAAGGCCCCGGTTTTAGACATCCGGCCTCCTGCAGCCAAGTACTTCAATTCATTAAGAAAAATGTATTCCCTGCTTGCAGCCACAGCTTGCTGGGCGAACTCCAGTACCTGCTGCTGATCCTGGGCCTGAGAGGCAAACCTTGCAGTGGCGATTGCAGCCACAGCCAGGCGGCCTGAGGCAGCCCCGGTATCCAGGACTGCAAACTTGTCCTGGGGGTCGTGCTGGGCTTTCCATTGCACCGCCACCTGGTAGTTGCCGGTGTAGACAGAGCCTACGCACAAGTAAAGCAGGCTGGGATACTGCTCCAGGAGCCGGGTAAAGTGCTGCTCCCGCTCGAAAACCGAGGCCTGGGAGGTGGAGGCCTGTTTGCCCTCGCGCATGGCCTGGTAGAGCTGTGCAGGGGCCAGGCAGGTCTCAGGGATGCAGCTTCGGCCCAGGCTAATATAGCTGTCCAGGAGGGTGATGCCCAGCTTCCAGGCCAGCTCCCGACTCAAGGAGCCAGCTGCATCGGTAACTATATGTACCGGGCCAGAGGCCTGCAGGGCCTGGAAGTCCTGCAATTGCTGCTGCAGGTTGTCCTGGTTCCATTTCACAATGCTGCCCAGGTCCTGGGCCTTTTGTCTAAGTGCCTCTGCATCCTTGGTGTGCAGATGGATCTTGGCATAGTCCTGGAAGGTATATACAGATGCGCTGTGGTCTTCCTGCACAAGCTGGCCTATAAAGTCCCTGGTCTCCTGGTTCAGGCGCAGAACCAAATCCACGCAAAAAGCTTGTTCTTGAGCTGCAGCCTGGGGCAGCTCTGCGAGCTTTAGCCTGGAGCCGAAAACTGTCCTGGGCAGAGAGAAGGCATGCTCCTGGCAGCAAAAGCCCTTTAAGTATCCCTCCAGAAACAGGAACATGCCCAAGGCGCCTGCATCCACCACATCAGCATGCTTTAGCTCCGGCAACAGCTCAGGGGTTTCCTGGACCGCGTCCTGTATCTGCTTAATCACAGCCTCTGCTGCGTAACTCAGGCCATGACCTTTGTTTTGGATCTGCAAGGCTTGGGTAAAGCTGTCCAATACCGTGAGCATGGTCCCGGGTCTGGGAGCCTGGACTGCTGTGTGGGCCCTGGCTGCCCCAGCCTGGGCCGCAGCGGTCAGGCTGTCCCAAGACTTGGCCTGCAGCAGCTCAGCCACAAATTGAACAGCAATATTTCCGGAGTTGCCCCTGGCTGCGAACAGCAACTGCTCCTGCAGCTGCTGGGCATCACTGCTGCTTGGCGCGCGCAGCGGGGCCAGGCTGATCAGGAGATTGCGGCCAGTGTCCCCGTCAGCCACTGGGAATACGTTGATCTGGTCCAGAACCTCGGACCAGGCGCACAGCCGCTCATAGCCCATGCGCAGGGCCTGGGGCGCGTAGAGTTCCATGCTAGACCCCCAGGGCCTGTTTAATGCTTTCCGGTATCTGGAACATGGTTTCCATCTCAGGCATCTTGACTGCCGCCTGTTCGCTTTTGGCCTTGGCGATGACCCTTCTATCCTGGCTGAGTCGGATCTCAAAGGAGACTGTGATCTTGTGGCTGACCTCCTTGAGGATTGCCCGGCAGATAAACTGGTCCCTGAAGCGCAAAGGGAAGACATGCTTGATGCTGCTGCGGATAATGGGAAATATGTACTCAGTGTCCCGGGAGACCTGATACAGATCCAGGCCCAGGCTCTGAAAAAGGCTGTCCCTGGTGGTGTCTAGATATTTGAAGTAGTTGCCATGCCACATAACCCCCATGGGATCCAGATCGTGGAAAGGGACTACAAAGTGTTTTTCGCAGCTTTTGCTGCAGTAGTTGACTGTCATGCTTAGGGCCGCTCCTTATGCCCTTTGGCCTGGACATTCGCTGCTTGGAAAAAAATGTCCGAGGCTCTGATCGTGGAGGCCAGGTTTTGGATATCCTCTTGCATGGGCCTATCTTCCAGGGTGGGTGCTGCGATTTCCCTGATGTTTTGCGCCAGCTCTGCCAGTCCAGGGCGCTTATGGATCCGGCCCCGGATCTCACAGGCCTGCAGCGCTGTAAGCAGCGCAATAGCCAGGGTCTGCTCAGTCAGAGTGCAGATGCGCTCTACGTCCCGGGCGGCAATGGTGCCCATGCTGACCTTGTCCTGATTGTGGGATTCAGTAGATCTGGAAAAGGATGCTGCTGGCATGGTCGCTTTCAAGGCCTCTGCCGCCAGGGCTGAGGCGCTTATGGACATGGCCTTGAACCCGTGGTGAATGGGTCTTGCCTCTTGCGGCACCTGCACCAGGTCTGCTGGGAGTCCTCTGTTGGTGTGGGCATCCACCAGCAAAGCCACTTGCCTGTCCGCGGTGTCTGCAATCGAGGCCAGGGCGCTTTTGAGCCCGTCCATGCAAAAGGCGATATGCCCGCCGTAAAAGTTGCCTCCTAAAAGTACACTGCCAGATTCAGGATCAAATAAGGGGTTATCGTTGGCGCTGTTGGCTTCAATCTGCACCCAGTTGCGCATCCAGGGCAACGCGTCTGCAAGCACCCCCAGTATCTGGGGGGCGCAGCGCACAGAGTACGGATCCTGCAGGGTCTCAGGGCCTTGCTGGGCGAACTCCTCAGCCGGACTTGCAGAGGCCAGGAGTCCTGCAAGGCAGTCTGCTGCATGTTTCTGGCCGGGATGGGGCTTGGCCCTGGATATGTCCGGGTGATAATGGTGGGCATTGCCTCCGATGGCGTGGATGCAAAGCGCGCTCGCGCAAATGGCTGCATGCAGGATGCGCTGGGCCCGGTCCAGGGTTAAGGCAGCGACGCCATTCATCATGGCAGTGCCGTTCATTATGGCCAGAGGTTCCTTGGGCAGAAAACTATAAGGGCTGATCTCTTCCGCAGCAAGGGCCTCTGCAGCAGGCATCTCTTGGCCCCGGTAAAATACCTGCCTCTCTCCCATTAAGGCAGCTGCTATATAGGACATGGGCGTCAGATCTCCGGAAGCCCCTACGGAGCCTTCGCAGGGCACCACTGGAGTGATATCTGCGTTCAACAGCTGGGCGATCTTGTGCATCAATTGCAAAGAGACCCCGGAATAACCCTTTGCAAAGCACAGCAGCCTGCAAACCATTGCTGCTCGGGTTTCCTGTATGCTGAAGGGCTGCCCTGTGCCGCAGCCGTGGAACCGGATAAGATTCAGGCCATTTTGCGCAGCCAGATCTGTGAGCATCCGTTTGGAGCAGCACTTGCCGAACCCGGTGTTCACTCCGTATACTGGCTCACCCTGGGCCAAAGAGTCTGTGAGCACTGACCTGGAGCTTTCTATCCTGGATTTAAAATCAGGGCTGTGGTCTATCTCAACCTGGAGCTCTCCCTGGGCAGCCTGGATGATCTGGTCTACAGGAATATCAGAACCGTCTATCAGCAGTTTGGGGAACTTCTGCTGCATGTTTTGCCTTCTCCATTTGATTAGGTGCAGTTGACAACTGTACTTGCTGACTTTAAGCTTGTGGTTTACGGTATGGATTTTGGTTTTGTGGCGCAAAAGATTTAGGCCAAGCCTGCAAATTGATGCAAATTGATTGGTACTGCCTGGAAAAACTGGATATTGACCAGCAGGGAAGTGTTGCAGCCACCGTGGTTGTGCCCTCTGCCTCGCCCTGGTTTTCCGGCCACTTTCCTGGAGATCCCATACTTCCGGCTATTGCCCAGCTAGGCATTGTTTTTGAGATTATACAAAAGGCCTCAGAAGGTGCAATAATTCCCAAATCTGTGCACCGGATCAAGTATAGACGCATTATCAGGCCTGAGGAAGCCATCCATATTAACCTAGTCCAGACAAAAGACAAGCCAGACTCTTTTTCATTTCAGAGCGTGGTGGGTGAGGAGGTGGCCTGTAAAGGCCGGATTCTCACGGAGGTGGCCAAATAGTCAACAACCCATGGAGAAATTTAAAATATGCCGCAGGAATTGAATTTTCAGGAAATCATGGAAGGTGTGGCCAGGATAATCATTCAGGAATTAAAACTGGAGGATGTGACGCCGCAGACGTTCGATCCTGACCTGGATCTGGTGGATGAAGTGGGCATCGACAGCATGGATCTGGCCACAGTAGCCTTAGTGCTTCAGGACGAATACAGTATCCGGATCGATGAAAATGATTATCCTAAGCTAAGGAATATCCGGCTTATTGCAGAATATGTGGCTGAACGTACGCCTGTGGCTGGCTGAGATTTCGAATGCAATGGATATGCACTTTGCATAACCAGCTCATATAGGGATGTAACTTAGAGAATTATGGACAAGCAGGACTGGAAATTCTCAGATATTCTCTCCATCCCGGAAGTCAGGGAAAAATGGGAAAAGGTCAGAAGATACTTCTTTCTGCGGGAATCCACCTATGACATGACCCGCCGCTGCAATATCAACTGCGAGGGCTGTTATTACTATCAGGGGGACAAGGCAGCTGTTCCAGAAGATCGGGAGCCTGAGCACTGGCGTCAGCTGATGCGCCAGGAAAAGCAACGCGGCATCACCTACGTGGTTTTGGCAGGGGCTGAGCCTTCCCTGGTCCCAGAGCTCTGCAGGGTGTGCTACCAGGAGATCCCCCTGGGATGCATCGCCACTAATGGTCTGAAGCGCATACCCAGCGAGGTGGACTATCAGATCCATATCTCTGTCTGGGGCAATGACCAAACCAGCCTGCGGCTTAGAAACGCCAAGGACATGCTGCGCAGACAGATTGAAAATTATCAAGGAGATCCCAGGGCGGTATTTGTCTATACCTTTACCAGGGACAATATTGATGAAGCCGAGGCAGTCCTGGAGCTTTTGGTGCAGCAGGACTGCAAGGCAACTTTCAACATGTTCTCTGCCCCGGAAGGATATACAGGCGGACTTGCCCATGATGCCCAGTCCTTGCAAAAAACCCGGGAAACCATGCTCCGGGCCTGTGCCAACCATCCGGATAATGTGCTTTTCTCCCCCTATAATATTGTTTGCCATACCCATCAGCTGGGCCTGCATGAGCTGTTTTCCTGCCCCTATCCCAGGGTGAACCCTTCCACAGAGATAGGCCTGGGCAGGTCCTTCAGGCAGTATCGCACAGACCTGAGTTGGGCCAGAGAGGCCGCCTGCTGTGTCCCGGATACTGATTGCAGTGACTGCCGCCATTACGCAGCCGGCAGTGCAGTGGTGACCTCCAAGATGTTCCGCCATGCCCGGACTCCGGAGCTGTTCAAGGCCTGGCTGGATTATGTGGATGTTTATCTTGCGGTTTGGGTCAAAGGGTATGCAAAAGGTCCGGATCTGTGTCAGGATCTGATTGCCCCGCCTGACCAGGCCATTTTTTGAAAGACAAGCCCGGATTGGATCTTGCAATGAAAACCATAAGCTCGCTGCTGGATGAACATTGGCATCAGCGCTATAAGAGGATCTCCAGCCTTAATATGCGCAGCTCCATCTATGATGTAACCAATAGGTGCAATCTGCGCTGCAAAGGATGCTTCTTTTACTCTTCAGGTGAGGACAAGGTAGCCAGTGAAGAGACTGATCCTGCCAAGTGGGCTTCTTTTGTGCAGTCTGAAAAGGAGCGCGGGGTAAATCTGGCCATCTTGATCGGTGGAGAGCCCACCTTGTGCCTGGACCGGGTGCAGGAGTTCTACGACCGGATTCCCACGTACTGTGCTACCAATGGTCTGATCAAGGTTCCCAGGGAGAGGTTCCCGGAGATGATGGTGGGCATCTCCTTGTGGGGGGATGAAGAGGACGAAAAGCGCTTGCGGGGCAAGAACACCTTCCTGGTTTCCAGTAAGAACTATGCAGGAGATCCCTATACATACTATTTGTACACTATTACCCCCAAGCAGATTGGCAGGGCTGAACAGGTGATCCGAAAGATCAGGGATGCGGGGCTGAAGGTCCATATGCAGCTGTTGTCCAATGACGAGGGGGTGGACGGCTTTTCCTGGCAGCCAGAAGAGCTGGAGGAGGTGCGTGCGGAGATGGACGAGATGCTGGATGCCTATCCGGACACGGTGATTTCTTCCAAATACTACCACCAGGTACTGACCAGCGGCAGGATGCTGGACAGGAGCTTTGGCTGGCAGGAATGCCCTTCTGTTACTGAGCCCCTGGATAACCGCAACCCAAGACCCAAGCGCCTGATCAGGTTCATCCGCTGGGCTTCGGATCTGCAGACCATGCACAGATGCTGCACCTCTGCCACCCGGGACTGTTCCACCTGCAAGGACGGGGCTGCCCACATGAGCTGGATAATGGTCAATAAGCGGGCGCACATGCGCTCTGCAGAGGACCTGCAGAACTGGATCGAGGTCTATGAGATGTTTGCCAAGCTTTATAAGTTCTTACCCTGGTAGCCTTGTGCAGTCCTGATGCAAAAGCCACAGATTCTGGTTGCTGGATATGATATGCTTACCCCCCTGGGCACGGACCTGGACTCCCAGTGGGAGGCAGCCTGCCTGGGCAAGAGCGGCATTGGTCCGCTGACGCGTTTTGAGCTCACAGAAGACTTTCCGGTGCGCATCGCTGGAGAGGTTCCTGAAATCGATCCCAGCCCCTATCCCTTCTTAAAGCCCAGACAGATGGCCAACTGGAGGTCTCCGGTTTTCAAGCACGGGCTCCTAGCAGTACACCGGGCCCTGGAAAGGAGCGGGATTGAGATCAGTAGTGAGCTGGCCCCCAGGGTGGCTGTGACCTTCAGCTCAGCTGTCGGGGGTCAGGATGCGGTCCTGGCTGCAGACAGAAGGCTGCAGCAGGAAAACAAAATGCCCCACCCCTTTACCAATCCCAACTCCTGCATCAATATGGTGGCTGGCAAGGTGGCCATCCTGACCGGAGCTACTGGTCCCATTTCCTGCACCAACACAGCCTGCTCCACAGGCTCCACTTCCATGATCATGGGGGCCATGCTCTTGGCTGCAGGCAGGGCGGATGTGGCTAT
>JBNJDO010000017.1:0-28981 GCA_051744965.1 Thermodesulfobacteriota bacterium
CCGGGCCTCCAGTGAAGCAGGCCTGCACCTGCGGCTCTATCAGGAGCAGCCCATGGCTGAGGCTGTGGTGCACACCCATCCCCCGGGCCTTTTAAGCCTAGAGCTGCAGGGTAAAAGGCTGTTGGACCTGGAGCTGTTTGAGGCCCAGGCCTACCAGGAGCTTTTGTGCTGTGTACCCAGGGCGGAGCCTGGCTCAAGCCGTTTGGCAGAGCTGGTGGCCTTGGCTGCTAAAGATTTTCAGGCAGTGTTCATGTCTGGTCATGGCTTGGTCTGCTGGGCCGGGAGCCTGCAACAGGCAGTGGGCCTAAGCGAGGAGCTGGAATCCCTGGCCAGGATCCAGCTGGCCAGGGAGGGCTTATCTAGGTGAGAGTATTTAAAAAAAAACAGGAGCAGAGCAATGAAAGTCCTGATAGCCTTTTATTCCATGTATGGGCATGTGTATCAGCTGGCCCAGGCAGTGGCAGAAGGAGTAAAGGAGGTGGCAGGAGCGCAGCCAGAGCTGCGTCAGGTGCCTGAGACCTTGCCTGAGGAAATTTTGCAGAATATGGGGGCCTTGCAGAGCAGGCAAGCCTTTGCCCAGATCCCGGTCTGCAAGGTGGATGAGTTGCCAGAGGCCGCAGCCCTGATCTTCGGCACCCCTACCAGATTCGGGAATATGTGCGGCCAGATGCGGCAGTTCCTGGATGCCACAGGCAACCTTTGGGCCCAGGGCGCATTGGTGGGCAAAGTGGGCAGCGTGTTTACTTCCAGCGCTACCCAGCACGGGGGGCAGGAGTCCACTGTTCTAAGCTTCCATGTCACCCTTTTGCACCACGGTCTGCTTGTAGCTGGACTGCCCTATGCCTTCCAGGGTCAAATGGGGGTGCAGGAGGTAACAGGCTGCAGCCCATATGGGGCCTCTACTATTGCGGATTCAGACGGCAGCAGGCAGCCCAGTGCAAATGAACTGGCAGGAGCCAGGTTTCAGGGTGCGCATGTGGCCAGGATAGCGGCTAAGCTGGCAGATTGAGGTCCGGCAAGTCATGTCCAAGTCTCAATTTGTAAACTGGGAAGAGATGCTGGTGCCTGCCAGAGAAGTGCTGGCCAAGCTGCATCCAGGCATGTCCATTTTTCTCAGCACCGGGCCTGCAGAGCCCAGGACCCTGCTGGGAGCCCTACTGCAGACAGAAGCTGGAAACTTGCAGGATCTGGAGCTGATCCAGCTGGTAAGTTTCGGAGAGGCCCTTTCCCTGCAGGAGGAGAGGCTGCAGAAATTCAGGCTGAAGACTTTTTTCTCCGGCTGGGTGGCTAGCGAGGCCATAAGACAGGGCAGGGTGGATTTTATCCCCAGCAGGTTCTCCAGGGTGCCCCAACTGATCAGATCAGGCAGGCTGAATATAGACGCAGCCTTTATCCAGGTCAGCGAGCCTGATTCCAGCGGTTTCTGCAGTCTGGGCCTGGCAGTGGACGCAGCCAGGCCTGTGCTGGAGCAGTCCAGACTGAGGGTGGCTGAGGTGAATTCTGATCTGCCCAGGACTTACGGGGACACTTTTGTACATGTCTCTGAGTTCCAGTTTTTGGTCCGCTCCCAGGAAGATGCCTTGACATTTCCCCGCTTTGAGGTGGGTGAGGTTTATGACAAGCTGGCAGAGAATGTGGCCGCAGTGATCCAGGACGGCAGCTGTGTGGCCTTTTCCATCGGGCCCTTGTATGAGGCCCTGGGCAAGCATCTGCAGCAAAAGAAGCACTTGGGCGTGCACAGCCCCTTTTTTACCGATGCCCTGATGGATCTGGTGCAAAGCGGGGCGGTGAGCAACAGAAAAAAGAATGTATTTGCCGGCAAGTCGGTTACCTCCTATGCCATGGGCAGCAGGGAGCTCCTTGGCTGGCTGGACCGTAATCCTTTTGTGGAGTTCCAGCCCATGGAAAAGGTCTTTGATCCTATTTACATAGGCAAAAATCCCAATTTCGTGGCTGTGCTGCCTGCGCGCAAGGTGGATCTTACCGGTCGCATCGCTCTGCATGCAGGCCAGGGCAATGTAACCGCAGGCCCGGGGGAGGCCACAGACTTTGTGAACGGGGCAGAGCTCTCCCCTCAAGGGCAGAGCATCTTTGCCCTGCCCAGCAGGAACCTGGAGGACCAGACCAACATCCAGGTCAGTGTGGAGCATTATCCGCATCTGTTCAGCCTGCGGGAAGCTGTAGACATGGTAGTCACTGAATACGGGGAGGCCTATCTGCAGGGCAGGTCCATCAGGGAACGGGCCCTGTCCCTGATAGATATTGCCCACCCAGAGGACAGGCTGCAGCTGGTGGAGCAGGCCAAGGCTGAGAATCTGATCTATCAGGACCAGATCTATCTGGAAACTACAGGCAAGCTCTATCCTGCCCAGATCAGTACTCAGGAGATTTTCGGCCAGAATACCCTGGTCAGGTTCAGGCCCATCAAGCCCTCGGACGAGGAAGAGATGCGCAGACTGTTCTATCGTTTCTCGGACAAAGCGGTCTACTCCAGGTATTTTACTCCAATCAAGGCCATGCCCCACGATCGGATGCAGGGTTATGTAAATGTGGATTTCTCCAGGGTGATGTCCATTGTAGCCCTGGTGGGTTCTCCAGGCAGGGGAACAATCATAGCAGAAGCCAGGTATGTGCGGCATAAGGATCAGCCCTGGGGTGACGTGGCCTTCTTGGTGGATGAGCAGTACCAGGGTCTGGGCATTGCCAGCTATATGCTGCGGCTGCTGCTGAAGATAGCCAAGGAGAGATGTCTGCAGGGATTTACCGCTGATGTTCTGTACTCCAACCAGCCCATGCTCCAGGTCTTTAAGAAGGTGGGCGGCTCCAGCCTGCAGGTCAAACGGGAATCCGGGGTGTTTGCCTTGAGTCTGCCTTTTGCAGAGCAGGATCAGTGCAGCCTGGACCAGTGGGAGGATCCTTGAGGTGGGCCGGGCTTTCGCCCTAGCGGCTTAGCGGATTCTCATTTTTGGAAAATTGGAGCAGCAAAGGCTATAAAGGCTTGAAGCTAAGGAGGTGGTTATGCCCAAGGAGTATCATGCCCCGGAAGAAATGGAGCAAGAAGAGCTGGTGCAGTGCATTATGGATATGCTGCATCGGATCATGGTCCACCATGTATTCTGGTTTCGGGAGGTGGAGCACCAGCTTGGAACAGCTAAGGCGTTGAAAATACTTGAAAAGGCCTACCCGTTTAGCCTGGAGAGACAAACCAAGCGACTGTCCAGGGAGTTGGGCTTTGAGCTAGAAAATAAGTTGCCCAAACCCCTGCTGGATATGCCTAAAGAGAAGTTGATTTCCTTGATGGATGCGGTGGCCAAGAACTGGCTGACCAATGACGGGGTCTGGTTTTTGTCAGTGGAAGAAAAGCACGGCATGAATGATGCCAAACGCTGCAATGACACCTGTTGGGCCTATTATTCACCTTTCGAGGCTTGGTCCATAAAACGTCTGCTGCAGCTTCCAGAACATCCAGGGATTCAGGGTTTGAAGCAGGCCCTGAACTTCAGGATGTATGCCAGGATCAATGTACAGTCCATTATTGAAGAGGGGCAGAACTGCATTCAGTTCCAGATGAATGATTGCCAGGTGCAGTCAGCCAGGAAACGCAAAGGCCTGCCTGATTATCCCTGTAAGTCTGTAGGCCTGGTGGAATACGCCTATTTCGCAGAAGCCATAGATTCCAGGATTCAGACTGAGTGTATAGGCTGCCCCCCGGATGAGCATCCTGAAGAATGGTTCTGCGCCTGGCGGTTTAGTATCCAGGAATAGATAGAAGCGCCTGCAAAGATCTTTGCAGGCGCTTTATGCCCCGGCTAAAGGATCCAAGCTCCAGGTGAACCAAATCAGAGGTATAGAGATATGAGCTCGGAAATCTCCTGGATTTGCAGGCGATGATCCAATTTTTCAGATTTTAGCGCATCCTCGAGCATGATGGTGCATGCCGGGCAAGAAGTCACCAGGATTTCAGCCTTGCTCTGGGCAGCCTCTCTAACCCTGGATTTGGCCGAGGTCTCTGGGCCGCTGCTGACCAGATCAGTGAAAAAATTTCCGCCTCCGCCTCCGCAACACAAGGCATTCTCCCGGCAGCGGTCCATCTCCAGCAATTCTATTCCAGGCAGGCTGCGCAAGATTTGCCTGGGACTCTGATAGTCCTGGTTGTGGCGACCCAGGTAGCAGGAGTCGTGCAGGGTGACCTGGGTGGTTTGATTCGCTCCAGCCTGTTGCAGGCCCTGCATTGCAGGCAAGAGCTTGCTCAAAAGCTGTGTATAATGCAAGACCTGGAATTGCCCTCCATGATCTGGATAATCATTTTTCAGAGCGTTGTAGGCATGGGGGCAGAGGGTGATGATCTTTTGCACCCCTAGCTTTTGCATGGTCTGGATATTCTTTTCAGCCAGATACTGGAAAAGATCAGTCTCACCCAGGGCCAGGGCCTCGTTGCCGTCAGACAGCTCCCTGGAACCCAGAATTCCAAAGGAAACCCCCATTCTTTGCAGCACATTAGCTACATTAGCAGCGATTTCCCTGCCCCTGGGGTCAAAGGAGCCTATGTCTCCCACATAGAAGAGATACTCCTGATTGCTGTATTCTTCTGCATTTATGGCAGCGGCCCACTGGCCTCGCTTTTTTTGGGGAATCTTGTAAGGATTGCCGTGCTCCAGGAGCCTGGTCAAGTAGTCCCTAACCCTGGGAGGCAGGGTGCCTTGCTGCACCATTTCTGTCTTGGCAGAGATAAAGGCCTTTAGGATATCATCCTTGAACTTGGGAAAGGCGCAGTGCTGCACACAATTGTTGCAGGTGGCGCAGGAAAAGAAGATCTCTTGCAGCCTGGAGGAATTTTGGATCCTGCCTTCCAACCAGGCCCTTATCAGCCACATCCTGCCCCCAGGGGCAAAGGATTCAAAACCATATTTCAAATAGGAAGGACAGTTTATATCTGTATAATTGCCAGGCAGTTTACAAAAGCCGCACCTGAAGCAGCGATGGAGAATTTCCTGGTACTGCATTGCTTAAGCCTCCCAATTTCCAGGTCCCATAATACCTTTAGGGTCAAGCACGGCCCTGATCCGGTTCATCAAGGCAAAGGAATTGGGATCCATTTTGTCTATAATATTTTTTTGCGCAGGCTCTTCTGCCTTCCAGGGGATCCCGCCCATCTCCAGGACCTCCTGGTTGGTTCTCTGCAGGGCCTGGTGGGCCTGCTCCATGTCCGCTGGATCAGCCCTGTTGAAGGCATAGGCATAAAAGAACATCATGCAGTGCCCTGGACCCACTATTCTGGAGCCTAGAGAATAGGCAATCTGATACTCTTTAGCGATCTTAAGACCCAAGTAGTAGGCTTGGGGAAAAAGCTCTATAGGCATGATCCCGCCCACGTATTCAAAGCCTCCCCCTTTCTTGACATCCGCGAACCTGGCCAGGCCCTTGTCCGGGACTTCCATGAAACGCTCCCGCATGAAGGAGGGCAGCATCATAAAGCCTGCCTTTTTTTGATCCCGGTATTCTTGTACTGAGGCCTGCAGCAGATTCCTTTTCCAGGTCAACTCCTTTCTGCTCTGGGCCCCGAAATGGATGTTCAGATGCTGAAAGCCCCGGGCCCAAGCTGGGACAGGGGTCATCCAGGCCATGAGGTCTTCTGCCAAATGGGTCTGAGTGATCCGGTACAAAATGTCCGGCATGAGCTGTACGTCATGAGTGACCAGGATGCTCACATCATTGTAGGGGTAATTGGGATAAAGCTTGATGGCCAGCTTTGTGGCTACTCCGGTGGTTCCGGACCAGCCGATGAACAGACCGGACAAATCAGGCAGCGGGGCCCTGGAGAACCAATAGGGGGAGACAGAACAGGCCCCGGTTTTGACAATCTCTGCAGTGGGCAGGACCACCTCCAGGCCATTTAGCATCTCTGAATGGAATCCGAACTGGGAAAGATGTCCTGAGCCATGGATGAGGATGTTGCCGGCGATGGTAGCCATGGGCGGGGCATCAGGCATGGAGTGCTTGAGCCCTGGATGGTGCTTTTGCAGATAGGCCTGGAGCATGCCTTGGGTTACTCCAGCCTCTACCACTGCATAGCGGCTGTTGGGATTGACCTCCAGGATGCGATTCATTCTTTTCATATCCATGACGATCCCGCCCTGCAGGGGCCGGGTCAATCCAGAGAGGACCAGGCCAGCCCCCATGCAGTAGACAGGCATGCCTTCTGTGTTGGCCAGAAGCAGGATGTTTTGCACCTGTTCAGTGTCTTGGGGCATGACCACATAGTCTGGCGGGCAAGGGGGCATGGTGCCGGGATCCATGGAGTACATGTAGAGCTCTTCAGGGTGGTTGGAAACAAAATCCTGGCCCACAATCTGAGTCAATTTTTTATGTGTTTGCTGCATGGTTTAAGCCTCCTGGATCTCCTGCAAAGCCATGCGGCAGAGGTCGCTCATCAAGATGGGCTGAATCCCCTGCTCCAGCAAAAGCTCATCCAAAGTGTAATAGCAAAAGGGACAGTTTAGCACGCAATACTCTGCACCTGCCTGCTGCATATCTTGCAGGTTCTTTTTCTGCAGCTCATCAGCCAGTTCGTCCCTTTGCTGGGCTCGGATAATGCCGCCGCAGCAAAGGGTGTTTTCCCGGTCATATTTTCGCTCCAGCCTTTTGACCCCGATCTTGTCAAAAATCTTGTCTACAAAGGGCTGGATTTCCGGGATGAGCCGGTTGGAGCAGGGCCGCTGGTAAGCCACCTGCAAGCCTAAGGGCTGGATATATGCCTGCAGCTCATCCAGCCTTTGGCAGAGGTACTCAAACAGGTGCAGACACCTGAAAGGGACCTCAATGCCAAAGGCCGGGGCTAATTGAGTGAAGGCGGCATAGCATTCATCATGATAGCAGACCAGTTCATCAATATTGTTGTCCCGGAGATACAGCTCCCAGATGGTTTCTATAACCCTGGGCAGCCTTTCCCGGATGACAGAGTTCTTAGCGAAGTGCAGCCACATAATGTTGCAGAAGATATCCGAGCCAGAGATTATGGAGGCCTCCTGGTAGAGCTTGCCCTGGATGCTGGACTCAAGCATGGGGAAGAAGCACATATCAATCACCGGCGAAGTCAGGCTTTTCTTCTGCAAAGCCTGCCTGGGCTGCATCATGCGGATCTGCTGCTCAGTGATGGGCTCAGGAGCAGGCTGGATCCCTTTGGCTTCCTGCAGCTCCACAATCTGGTAAAATGGGTGGTTGCCAAAAGGGCAGTACTCTTCGCAGGCATAGCAAGTCACGCATTCGTGCAGCAGCCTGCAGTCTTCCTGATTGAGCAGCCTGCGCTTTTCTTCCCGGGCCTGCTGCAGGTCATAATCAAGATACTGGCATCTAGTGAGGCAGTCATGGTTTTCACACTGGGCACATAACTGGGGATCGTACTGGAGTTCGTACACGGTGTCCTCCTTGGAAAAAACAATCCCTGTGAATATAACAGGGTCTTCATCGGTTTATAAGTGTGTTCGGCCACAGTAGATGGAGAATAGATGCCAAGCCCTTTGCACTATATTCAAGCTCCAAGCCTACGCCTGCAAGATTGTATTTGCAAGCCAACGGGTTATAATAACTGGAGCAGCTAGGGAGCAGAAAAGGGGGGTAGGCAACTGCTGATTAGATGAGGATATTGGAATCCGACTGCAAAAAATCTTTTTTGCAGTCGGATCTAGCCCAGGTAGGGGTTGAAGTAGCCCACGCCCAGCTGGGGATGGTTTCTGCGCAGTCTGCGCAGGAAGTTCTTTAGGCCCATGCTGGGGCTGGTTTCCTTGGGCAAAAGCCCCAGATACAGCTCTGGGTCCAGGTTCAGGTTGCGCAGCTGGATGAAGTCTATGTTCCCCTGCTGGACAAACTCCTCCAAGGCTGCGAATTCCTTTTCACTATCGCTGATTCCGGGGAAGAAAAGATAGTTAAGGGACACGAACAAGCCCTGCTCCTTGGCTAGCCTGATGCTCTGCAGCACATCCTGGAAGCGATAGCCCTGGGGCCGGAAATAAGGATCGTAAAGCTCCTGGCGCACACTGTTTAGGCTAACCCGGATAGAGTCTAGGCCAGCCTTGGCCAGTTCCGGGATAGTGCTGGGCAGGGAGGCGTTGGTGTTTATGTTGATGGTCCCGGTTTTGCTTTGGCTCCGAAATGCGGCAATGGCCTCCTGCAGGAGCTTGGCCTCGGTCAGGGGCTCTCCTTCGCAGCCCTGGCCAAAGGAGAAGATGGGCCTGAGTTCGTTTCTGGCATGCTCTAGCATGACCTCCAGGATTTCCTGGGGGCTGGGCTGAAATCTGAGGCGCTGCTGGGTGGCAGGGAAGCCGGAGTCCTCCGGCTGCTTGGAGATACAGCCCACACAGTTGGCATTGCACTGCCTGGCAGTGGGCAAAGGGGCCTCGTGTCTGCCCAGGGCCAGGTTGCGGGCTGCTGGGCAGCAGTACTCCTTGGCGCAGCCGGCCAGGTGCTGCAAAAGGCGATTGTCCGGATACTTCTGAAGTAAGGCATCTGCCCCCTGCTCAATCCTGGAAGTGTCTATGTCCTGGAAATTCTGGCGCTGATCTTGGTCCACCTGCCTAGCGCAGACCCAGAATCTGCCCCTGGCATAGCCCAAGGCGGCGTAAGCGAACATGGGCAATGGGCCTTGGCCTGGATCAGTGACATAGGAGCAGATTCCGCTCAAGGTGTGGCCTGGGGAGACGAACCCGGCTACTGCCTGGTCCTGCTGGTACTCCAGACTGCCCCGAGCTTGATCAAAGCCCAGACAATTCCTGCCAGGCAGCAAAAAAAGGTCACTGCCCTGGGGTAGGGGTATAAGATCATCTGGCTTGGGCAGGGTGAATTCCCGGCCTTTGCGGCAGACCATTAGTAGATGGGGGTGGTCGAAAATCCGGCCCCGGTGATCCGCAAAGACCATCCTGGGTTTGACAGTCATGTTGGTTCAGGCCTGGGTTTTGTGTGCGCAAAGGGGCACTGTCAAAAAAGGGCAGGATCGCTGCAACAGCGAACCTGCCCCGGCTAGGCTGGGTTGGGGTAAATAAGAGCTAGCGCTTGGAGTATTGGAACTTGGCCCTGGCACCGGGCTGGCCGTACTTCTTACGTTCCTTGATCCTGGCGTCCCTAGTGAGCAGGCCTGCTGACTTCAAGGTCTTGCGCAGATCAGGGTCGTATTCCTGCAGTGCGCGGCTGATGCCGTGGCGCACTGCCTGGGCTTGGCCGGAGATCCCGCCGCCCTGAACGTTGACCCGGACATCCAGTTTGTCCTGGAGGTGTACCAGCTTCAGGGGCTGGTGGATCACCATGCGCAAAGTATCCCTGGGAAAGTATTCTTCCAGGGGACGATTGTTTACAGTGATCCTGCCCTGGCCAGGGAAGAGCCTGGTCCTGGCGATGGCGTTCTTTCTCTTGCCTGTGGCGTAATGCACATTTTGCTGCATGGGAATTTCTCCATGTACTTGTTTTTTAGGGCTCCAGCACAGAGGGCTTTTGGGCCTGATGGGGGTGCTCAGTCCCGGAGTAGATCTTGAGCTTCTTGAGCTGGGCCCGGCCCAGCCTGTTTTTGGGCAGCATGTTTTTGACTGCCTTGTAGATGGCCCTTTCCGGCTTGGTCTGGAGCATCTTCTTCAGGCTAGTCTCCTTGAGACCACCTGGATAGCCAGAGTGGCGATAGTATTTCTTGTCCTCCAGCTTGTTGCCTGTGACTCGGATCTTGTCCGCGTTGATGACCACGATGAAATCCCCGTTGTCCACATGCGGAGTGAAATCCACTTTATCCTTGCCCCTGAGCTTGGTGGCTATCTTGCTGGACAGGCGGCCCAGTATCTGATTCCTGGCGTCCACCACATACCAGCTTCTGCACTGTTCCGAGGGCTTTAGATGTCTGGTCTTGTAGGTGTTCATAGCCTGCTCCTGGAAAAAAATTGCAAAAGACATTATTTGCCTTGTTTTGTCTGGCTTGTCAAGGCTGGAAGTGGCCAAGACCAGACTTTCTTTTGCTGTCTGGAATTGATACTTTGTGTCATGTTTTGCAAAAAAGATGGATAGAACATGGCAGGCCAGGATTGGCAGGAGCAATCCAAAAAAATTTTCTAACTCGCTTTGTAGAGTTATGAGTCCAAAAAAATCGGAGGTAGGCATGTCTTTTATCCGCAAGAGCCTATTGCAGCTAATTTTCTCCGGTTCCTTTATGAAACGCTGGAACGACAAATTAAGGCCTGTGGAGTTCTTTGAGGTGGACAAGCAGGCCCACAAGATGATCACTGCCTGGGTGCTTTTGCAGCTGAACAGCCAAGGCTTCTCCCAGACAGAGAGGCTGCGGCTGGCCAAGGAGGTCCTGGAGGGTGGAATATTCGAATACTTGTATCGTCTGATTATTACAGACATCAAGCCTCCAATATTTTACCGCATCAAGTCCAATCCAGCCCATTACCAGCAGCTCACAGAGTGGGTGCTGGAGCAGCTGCAGCCCAGGGTGCAGCCCTTGGGTCCGGAGTTCTGGAGCAGACTGCAGGATTATTTTACCCAGGGCAATGCAAGCAGGCCCAGCAGGCAGATCCTGGATGCTGCCCATCTCTATGCCAGCAGGTGGGAGTTCAATCTGATCAAGGACATCAATCCCTGGGACAGCGAGCTAAAGGAAATAGAGAAGAACTTCCAGGATCAACTGCAGGGGCTGGCCTATCTGCGCGGTGTGGATACCCTCTGGCAGGGGGTGCAGGATCCGCTGGGGCTCTTTTTGCAGCAGTGCGGCCAGCTGCGCTTCCAGAAGAGGTGGTCCCAGACTCCGCGCATTCCTGAGACCTCGGTCCTGGGGCACATGTTCATTGTGGCCTGCTATGCCTATTTCTTTAGTATGGCCCAGGGCTCCTGTAGCCAGATGGCCCAGAACAACTTCTTTGCTGGTCTGTTTCACGACCTGCCCGAGCTTTTGACCAGGGATATCATCTCCCCGGTCAAGCGCTCAGTGCAAAGGATAGGGGACTTGATCAAGGAGTATGAAAGACAGGAGATTGAGCGCAAGGTTTTCAGTCTCTTGGAAAAGAAACAGGATTACATCCCCTTGGCCAAAAGGCTGAAGTTCTTTTTGGGCGTGGACATGGACTCGGAATTTGTGGCTGCCATCCATTTCCAGGGCAACCCCAGGGAGGTGACCAGGGAACAGCTCCTACAGAAGTACAACCAGGACGAATTCGATCCCAAGGATGGATATCTTCTGCAGGTCTGCGACAGCCTGGCAGCGTTTATCGAGGCCTATACTGCCATGCGAAACGGGATTACCACTGACCAGCTGCAGCAGGCGGTTTGGCGCATCCGCAGTGACTATCAGCAGGTCACCCTAGGGGGGCAACTGCATATAGGCAGCCTTTTGGCGGACTTTGACTGAAGGACTTTTTCCCACCTGAATTACATTTCTTGCCCCAAATAAGGAAAAAACCCCTGTTTAGTCCTTGACTTCCTTCCCTGGCTTGCAATACTGTGGGAAAAAGTGGTAACTCGTGGGGCTAAGCAATGTTTAGAGGCCATTCTTATCGCAGCCTGGATACCAAGGGCAGGGTGATGTTGCCTCCGGAATTCAGGCAGGAGCTTTTAGAGCAGGATGCAGAAGGGGGGCTGATGCTGACCAACTTCGATGGCTGCGTCCTGGGTTATCCTTTGCAGGAATGGCAGGAGATTGAGCAGAGCTTTAACTCCATCAATATATTCGACAAACGTATCAGGGACTTGCAGCGCTTTTTCATTTCCGGTGCCGTGGAGGTCAGCCTGGATAAGCAGGGCAGGATCCTGTTGCCTCCCCATCTTCGGAACTACGCAGAACTGGATAGGGAAGTGGTCCTGGCTGGAGTGGGCAGAAAATTCGAGATCTGGGATCAGGGACGTTTTGAGGTCAAGCGCCGGGAGATGGAAGAGGGCTTTGATCAAGTCATGGAAGATCTGGCTACCCAAGGTTTTGAATTGCGCATCTAGATGTGCGGCCTGGAGGGCAACAAGCAGGCAAAAAGATGCAGGAGCAAATTCATACCCCTGTTCTGGTGCAGGAGATCCTGTCCTGGCTGCAGCCAGAAGCAGGGGGCAGGTATCTGGATGCTACCCTGGGGCTGGCTGGACACGCACTGGCTATTATGGAGCAGACTCAGGGCAGGGGAGAGGTCCTGGGGCTGGATCAGGATGTGCAGGCCCTGGAATTGGCACAGCTCAGACTGGAGCAGGCGGGCTGCCTAGAGCAGGTGCATCTGGCCAAAGTCAGTTTCAGCAACTTCCAGCAGCCTCTCAAGGAATTGGGATGGCAAAGGCTGGATGGGGCGCTTTTGGATCTGGGGCTTTCTTCTTTACAGCTGGACAGCAGAGAAAGGGGGTTTAGCTTCCAGTATCCCGGCCCTCTGGATATGCGCATGGATCAAAGCCAAGGCTTCACAGCCAAGCGGCTCCTGCATAGATCCAGCTTTCAGGAGATGAAGAGGATTATCCTGGAGTATGGGCAGGAGCCCATGGCAGGCAGGATAGCCAAGAGGATTGTTCAGGCCAGGGAAAAGAAAGAGATACAAAACACCCAAGAATTAGCCAGGCTGGTGCAGGGGGCTTATCCAGGAGCCAGGCGCAGGCAGTCCAGGCACCATCCAGCCACCAAGACTTTCCAGGCCCTGCGCATTGCAGTAAACCAGGAACTGCAGGAGTTGGAGGCGTTTTTGCACAAGATCCCTGAGTATCTACGCCCAGGAGCCAGGGTTTGCGTGATTTCCTTCCATTCCCTGGAGGACAGGCTGGTCAAAAGGGCCTTCAAGAAGGACCAGGGTCTGCTCAAGCCCTTAACTTCAGGGCCTGTGCAGCCCACAAGCAGGGAGCAGGAGCAAAATCCTAGGAGCAGAAGCTCCAGACTGCGGGCTGCGGAAAGGATATAAGCCAGGGGTGTTAAATCCAACATATCCAAGGGGGCAAGCAGGATGAAATGGAATATAGGCTGGACAGGCTCCTGCGCGATCTGTGCCCTGGGCACCTTTATCCTGGGCTTGGGCCTGGTTTGGCTGAATATCGAGCTGGTGGGCCTTTCCTATGAGATTCGGGACCTGCAAAACAGGCTGCAGAAAGAAAGGGTCCTGCAGGACAAGCTGGAAGTGGAGCGGATGAACTTAAGCTCTTCCTATCGCTTGAGGGAAAAAGCCGGGGAAATGGGTTTAAGGCCCCCGGGATCCGGAGAAGTGATCAAGGTGGATTAAGCCCAGAGTCGGGCAGGGAAGCTAGGGGTAGATGGCCAAAGCGCAGACAAGCAAGAGCAGGGATTGGTCCAGAATCAGGGTGCGCCTGCTTTGGGTCCTTTTTACCCTGATCTGGCTGGGTCTATGGGCTAAGGGTTTTCAGCTTCAGATCCTGGAGGGCCAGGATCTGGCCCAAAGGGCAGATCGGCAATACTGGAGCAAGGACTCAGCCTATGGTCAGCGCGGAGAGATAGTGGACCGCCAGGGCAGGCTTCTGGCCAAGAGCCTGACAGTGCAGTCTGTATTTGCCAGGCCCAAGGAACTCCAGGATCCCGCCCAGAGTGCCGAGGCCCTGGCCAGGATTCTGGATCTGGACAGATCTGCTGTCCTGGAGGATTTAAGGCAAGATAAGGGCTTTGTCTGGATAGCCAGGCAAATAAAGGACCTAGAGGCCTTTAGGCTGCAAACCGAAGATCTGCCTGGAGTCTACCTTACAGAGGAAAGGCGCAGATTTTATCCCCAAGGCGGGTTGGCAGGACAGCTGCTGGGTATGGTGGGCTTGGATAATCATGGGCTGGAAGGGCTGGAGCTTTACTTTGACAGCTATCTTTCCGGGGAGAAAAAGGAATATATCCTGAAAAGGGATGCAGCAGGGAATCTGCTTTACGCGCCTGGACAGTTCGCCAGGGATATCTCCGGTAGGCAGCTGCGCCTGACCCTTGATTCCAGGTTGCAGTATGCTGCAGAGCGGGCCTTAGCTGAGGCTGTGCAGCAATACGAGGCCAGCTCTGGAATGTCCCTGGTGGTCAAGGTGCAAAGCGGGGAGATCTTAGCCTGGGCCAATTATCCGTTTTTTAATCCCAACAATTATCGCAGCTCCACGCCCAAGGAAAGAAAGAACCGCATAGCACTGAAGGATTTTGAGCCTGGATCCACCCTGAAGCCTGTTCTAGTGGCTGCGGCATTGCAGGAGCAGGTCTGCAGTCCGGATACCATTTTCTTCTGCGAACAAGGCAAGTGGAAGATAAAAGGCTTCAAGTTCAGGGATGTAAAGGAATATGGCTGGCTGCCAGTGAGCAAAATCATTCGCTACTCCAGCAATATTGGCGCAGGTAAATTGGGTTTGGAGCTGGGGGCAAAGGATTATTATCATTATTTGCAAAAGTTGGGCCTGGGCGAACCTACAGGGCTACCTTTGCCCAGCGAAAGCAAGGGCATTCTGCGGCCGCCTTTTGCCTGGTCCCAGGTGGACTTGATCAGCGCCAGTTTCGGACAGGGGCTATCTAGTACAGCCCTGCAGCTGGCCCAGGCTTATCTTTGTCTGGCAAACAAAGGGGTAAAGGTGCCCTTACAATTGGTGCAGGAGCCAGCAAATCAAAACCAGCAGGGCAAGGAGCGCATCTTTTCCACCAGCAGCGCGGAAAAGGTCCTGGATATGCTCCAGGATGTGGTCCAGGCAGATGGTACAGGGGTCAAAGCCAGGATCGAGGGTGTGAACATGGCAGGCAAGACAGGGACCTCCCAGAAGGCGGTAAAGAAAGGGGGCTATGGGGATGAATATGTAGCTGCCTTTGTTGGTCTTTTGCCTGCAAAAAAACCCCAGTATCTGATTCTTACAGTGGTGGATGAGCCCCAGGAGCAGCATTACGGGGGACTGGTGGCTGCTCCTGCGGTGCGGGAGGTGGCCCTGGAGATTTTGAGCCACTCGGACAACCTGCAGTTAAAGACCCAAAAGGCTGACAGCTGGCTGCCTGCGCCAGGCAGCTTCTCTAGCCAGGGCAATAGATATCGCCTGAAGACAGAAGGCCCTGGCGCTAAGCAAATAGATTTAAAGCAGGGCCAAGTCCCGGATCTACAGGGGGTGTCCTTGCGCCGGGCCCTGGAGATCCTGGCTGGACAGGGGATAATGCCCAGTATTCAAGGCCAGGGGGTGCAGGTGCAGGATCAAACCCCTGCCCCAGGACAGTCCTTGCAGGGGGCTGAACAGGATTGGGTGCTTTGGCTGGAGAAGGATAGACAATGAGTATGGCCCTAAATAGCAGCCCTGCTGGAATAAGCTCCCAGGATTTTAGTCTTTGGAACAGGCTCTTGGAACTGGCGGAGCAGGGAAGCAGGGTTGTTGCTGACTCCAGGCAGGTGCAGCCCGGGGATATATTCGTGGCCCTGCCTGGCAGCAAGGTCCATGGTGATGACTTTATAGCTGACGCCCTAAAGCGCGGGGCAGAGTATGTGCTGGGAGCAAATGCCCAGGCTGTGCCTGAGGGTGCAAAAAACAGATTCTTGGCTTGTGGACAACCTGCCCTGGCTCTGGGGGAGCTGGCTGCATCCAGATACCAGACCAGGCAGCGGAGCTTCAAGCTTTTGGGTGTGACCGGAACCAACGGCAAGACCACCATCTGCTATCTTTTGGAACACCTCTGCAACAGGGCGGGTTACCGGGTAGGGGTGCTGGGCACTGTGAGCTACAGATGGCCGGGCCAGGAAATGCAGGCCTCCTTGACTACTCCAGACTGTCTGCAGACCCATGAGCTTTTGGCCCGGATGCAGCAAGAGCAGGTAGATCTGGTCTGTATGGAGGTCTCCTCCCATGCATTGCAGCAACAGCGCCTGGCAGGGCTTGAGTTTGATCTGGCCTTGTTCAGCAACCTAAGCCAGGATCACCTGGATTATCATGTGGACATGCAGGATTATTTTAGGGCCAAGTCCAGGCTGTTTACCAGCAGCAGCCTGGGGCTGCCCAAGGCAATTCTGAACACGGATGATGCTTACGGCCAGGAGCTTGCAGGGCTGTGTGCAGATGTTTTGGGTTATGGACTGCAGGAAAGGGAGCTTGAAAATTATTTACAGGGGAGGATTCTTAGCCTGGGCAGGCAGGGGCTCAGGCTGCGGATGCATTACCAGGGCCAAAGCTGGGAGCTCAGCAGTGGCCTACCTGGCAGACACAACGCCTTGAACCTGCTAGCTGTGCAGGCTGTTGGCTTGGCCTTAGGCCTAGGGGCCAGGGATTTTCTTGCCCTGCAGGAGTTTCAGAATATACCAGGCAGGCTGCAAAGGGTGCCCAACAGCAAGGGCCTGCATATATTTATTGACTATGCCCATACCCCGGATGCCCTGGCCAATGTCCTGGCTGCACTGCAGCAGATGGGCTTTGCCAGACTGCTGGTGGTCTTTGGCTGTGGCGGGGACCGGGATAGGGAGAAAAGGCCTTTGATGGGCCGGGCCGTGGCTGAATACGCAGATCTGGCCCTGCTGACCTCGGACAATCCCAGGCATGAGGACCCCTTGCAGATCATGGAGCAGGTTTTGCCCGGGCTGCAGGGCTGGGCCCAGGTGGTGCAGGAGCCAGACCGGCGCAAGGCCATAGATCTGGCCCTGCAGGAGCTGGGCCCAGAAGATGCCCTGCTGGTGGCAGGCAAAGGACATGAGGAGTATCAGCAGATAGGATCCAGCAAGATCAAATTCAGCGACCTGGAAACAGTGCAGGAGCTTTTGCAGCAAAGAAGCCAGGCTGTAGGCAACCCTGTAGCACAAAAATGACGCGGGCAAAGCAAATGAAGCTGACCTTGGCTGAAGTAGGCCAGGCCATACAGGCCGTGGGCGAATACGAGGAGCACTCAGAGCAGCTGGTGCAGCGCATCCAGACAGACAGCAGGCTAGTGGAGCCAGGGGATATGTTCGTTTGCCTGCAAGGGGAAAATCTGGATGGACACAACTTTGCCAGGGAAGCGGTGCACAAAGGGGCCATGGCAGTGGTCTCGGAAAGGCCGCTTTGGGATCTGCATATAGAAGTCCCGGTACTTTTGGTGCAAAGCAGCTTGCAGGCCCTGGGCCAGTTGGCTGCCTATTGGCGGAATAAGTTCCAGGGCCGGGTGCTGGCTGTCACTGGCAGTGCAGGCAAGACCACAGTCAAGGAGCTTTTGGCCTCTATACTGGGCCAAAGGAGCCAAGTGGGCAAGAACTACAAGAATTGGAACAATGAATTAGGACTGCCCCTATCCATTTTGGGCTTTAGCTGCAGGGAACATTACTGGGTTCTGGAGGCAGGGATCAGCAAAAAAGGGGATATGGATATTTTGGGCCAGATCTTGAATCCGGATCTGGCCCTTGTGGTTAACGTGGGTCCGGCGCATTTGCAGGGCCTGCAAGATCTAGCCGGTGTGGCCAGGGAAAAGGCCAGGCTGCTTCATTATTTGCGGCCCGGAGGCTTGGGAGTGGTCAGCAGGGATTACCCGGAGCTTACCCAGCGCTTGCCGCTGCGCGAGGACATGCGGCTGATTCCTTTCTCCACCAGGCCTGGAGAGGCCAGGCTACAAGGGACCTACTTGGGACTACAGCCTTCAGGTAAGTCCAGGTTTGAGCTGGATCTGGAGGGCCAGGTTCTGGATTTGGATCTGGAGCTGCATGGAGAGTTCATGCTTGAGAATCTCCTGGCTGCCTGCAGCGCGGCCTGGAGCCTGGGACTGGATCCAGAGGCCATACGCTTGGGTTTGCAGCAGGCTGATCCGCCTGAGCATCGGGGTCAGGTGAAAAGGTTAGGGAAGTTTTTAGTGATTGACGACTGCTATAATGCCAATCCCTTGTCAATGCGCTGCGCCCTGGAACATGCTCAGGCCCTTGCCAGCAAGGGGGAGCTCTACCTGATCCTAGGGGACATGAAGGAACTGGGACAGCAGTCTGAAGAGGCACATGAAGATCTGGGCAGATCTGTGGCAGAGCTGGAGCCTAGCGGAGTCTTTTATATCGGGGAGTATGCCAGTCAATTTCAGGCCGGTTACACTAGCCAGGGCAGGGCAGAAGTCCTGCATCTACTGCGCGATGTGCAAGAGATCCTGCCCTGTTGGCGCAAGCTGGCCCCCAGGCAGGGCATTTTGTTGATCAAGGCCTCCAGGGGGTGCAGGCTGGAGCGCTGTCTGCAGCTCTTAGGCCCGGAGCTGGAAAAATGATATACCATCTGCTCTATCCCCTAGCGGAAAGCGTCGCAATCTTTAATGTATTCCAATACATTACTTTCCGCTCCATCTATGCCCTGCTCACATCCCTTTTGCTAAGCATCCTCCTGGGGCCCAAGTTCATTGCCTGGCTGCAGAGGATAAAATGCGACCAGTACATCCAGGAGGATGTTAAAGCCCATGCAGGCAAAAAAGGCACTCCTACCATGGGCGGGTTGCTCATAGCCGTAAGCTTGTTGAGCAGTGTGCTACTCTGGGGGGACTTAAGCAATCCTTATCTTTGGCTGAGCATCCTGGTGTTTTGCGGTTTTGCCCTGGTGGGGGGCGTAGACGACTATCTCAAGGTGACCCGGGCCCAGAATCAGGGTCTTAGCATGCGCACCAAGTTTTTTGCCCAAATACTGGTGGCCAGTGCTGCTGTGGCCTTTCTTATCTGGCTGCCAGGGTACTCCAGCCAGCTCTATTTCCCATTTATCAAATGGCTGCAGCCTGATCTGGGCTGGGCCTATCTGCCCTTTTCTTTGCTGGTGATTGTGGGCAGCTCCAATGCGGTGAATCTCACCGACGGCCTGGATGGTCTGGCCATTGGACCTACTGTGGTGGTGAGCGGCTGTCTGGCCCTGTTCATTTATGTGGCAGGGCATGTGCACCTGGCTGATTATCTGCAGGTGGCCTATGTCCCTGGGGTAGGAGAGGTTACAGTGTTTTGCGGAGGCCTGGTGGGTGCGGGGCTGGGCTTTCTCTGGTTCAACGCCTATCCAGCACAGGTTTTCATGGGTGACGTGGGCAGCCTGAGCCTGGGCGGCAGCCTGGGTTTCATAGCCATCCTCTGCAAACAGGAGATGGTCTTGCTCATTGTGGGCGGTCTCTTCGTGCTGGAGACCCTGTCCGTGATCCTGCAGGTGGGCTATTTCAAGCTAAGCGGAGGCAAGCGCATCTTTCGCATGGCCCCGCTGCACCACCATTTTGAATTGAGCGGAATCCCGGAGTCCAAGATCATAGTCAGGTTCTGGATCCTGTCCATCCTTTTGGCCATGGTGGCCTTGAGCACTTTGAAACTGCGGTGAGCAGACAGGCATTTGGGATGGGGATAAAGCTAGAAAACAAACAAGTGGCTGTACTGGGTGCAGGCAGTTCAGGCCAGGCCGCAGCCAAGCTGTGCATTAGGGAAGGAGCAAGGGTGCGCCTTCTGGAGCAAAGCGAATCCTGCTTTTCTGCCCAAAGGGTAAATGAATTGCAGAACCTGGGTGTCAGCCTGGAGCTGGGCAAGCATCAGCCAAGTCAGCTGGCTGGGGCGGAGCTGGTGGTGCTGAGCCCAGGAATACCCTGGAGATCGGTGCAGCATCTGCTTCCTGAAGGCCGGGCAGAGGTCTGCTCTGAGCTGGAGCTGGCCTCCTGGTTCGTGCAGGAGCCCATAATCGCAGTTACTGGCACCAGCGGCAAGACCACTACTGTGCAGGCAATTGCCCATGTCTTGAGGCAGTCCGGCCAGGAGGTGTTCCTGGGTGGAAATGTGGGCGTACCCCTTAGCGAGTATGCCCTGGGCTGCAGCTCAGCCCAGGTTTTGGTTCTGGAAGTCAGCAGCTTTCAGCTCATGCACACCTTTAGCTTGCGGCCCAATGTGGGGGTGCTTTTGAACTTTGCAGCCAATCACCTGGATTATCACCAAAGCCTGGAGGAATATTTCGGGGCCAAGCTGCGCCTGTTCAGGAACCAAACCCCAAGGGATTTGGCCATTCTGCCCCTGGAGATGAGAGAGGAGCTACAGGCCAGGCCAGAAATAGCTGGCAGTCATGTATATTTTGCAAGCGCACAGGATCTTGGGTGCCCTGGGCTGCCAGGGCCGCACAACTCCAGGAATCTACAGGCCGCCTATCTGGCCTGCAGCCATTTCGGAGTAGAGAAATGGCAGATGCAACAAGCCCTGCAGTATTTTCAGCCTGATGCCCATCGACTGCAGATGCTCGGGGAAAAGGCCGGGATTCTGTTTGTGGACGATTCCAAGGCCACCACCCTGCATGCCCTGCAGGCTGCTTTGCAGAGCTTCTCCAGGCCGGTGCTGCTTTTGGCTGGAGGCAGGTTCAAAGGCGGTGATCCTGCCCAAGTCTGCGATCTGTTGCAGGAAAGGGTCAAGGCTGCTGCCCTGTTTGGCGAAGATCGGGAGCTTTTCAGGCAGGCCTGGCAGGGCTGTACCCAGGTCTTTACCGAGCCGGATCTGAGGCAGGCTGCACGCAGGCTGTTGCAAACAGCAGCCCCCGGGGATGTGCTTTTGCTCTCTCCGGCGACTTCCAGCTTTGATCAATACAAGGATTACCAGGAAAGGGGACAAGCCTTTCAGAGGCTGGTATGGGAGCTTGTCCCCAAGAATTGAACATATGCAGGAGCAGGATAAAGAAAAGGCAAAACAGGGAACAGAGCTGGACTGGGGCCTTTTGGCCCCGGTTCTGGTGCTCATGGGCCTGGGGTTGATAATGGTCCTTTCTGCCAGCGGGATCATGGCGGAGCGCATGTACGGCAGCAAGTACTATTTTTTCCAGAAACAGCTCATTTTTAGTCTGCTGGGTCTGGTCCTTATGTTTTCTGCACTGCGCATCAGGCTTAGTTTTTTGTACAAAACTGTATATCTTTGGCTTGCGGCCGCGGGGGTTTTGCTGGCTCTGACCCAGACCCAGCTGGGTGCCTCCTCGGGTGGAGCCAGCAGATGGCTGAATATGGGACTTTTTAGCCTGCAGCCCCTGGAGTTGGCCAAGGTGGGACTGGTTTTGTATCTGGCCTATTTTTTCAGCCACAAACAGGAGATGATCAAGACCTTCAGCGTAGGCTTTCTGCCACCTTTGCTGGTCACAGGATTTTTGGCCGGGGTTTTGCTCTTGCAGCCGGATTTCGGCGGAGCCGCCTTTATTTTGGCCCTGTTCTTTCTGCTTAGCATGGCTGGCGGGACCAGGCTGATTTATCTCTTTAGCTCTGCACTGCTAAGCGCCTCAGCCGCAGCGATAATGATCCTGCAGTCGCCGTACAGGCTGAACCGCTGGCTGGCCTTCCTGCATCCATTCCAGAGCCCGGATGATGTGGGCTACCAAGTGGTGCAGTCTTTGTACGCCCTGGGCTCTGGAGGGCTTTTGGGCCAGGGGCTGGGTGCAGGCAGGCAAAAGCTCTTTTTTCTGCCCGAGGCCCATACTGATTTTATTTTGGCAGTGGTGGGCGAGGAGCTGGGCTTTATAGGTCTCTCCCTGGTTTTTGTCTGTCTGGGACTGATCCTGTATCGCTGCTTCAAGATCGCTTTAGAACAGGAAGATCTGCAGGACAGATTCACTGCCCTGGGCTTGGGCCTGCTCCTTTTGCTGGGCGCGCTGCTCAATGCTGCAGTGGTTTTGGGCGCGGTGCCCCCCAAGGGCCTGCCTCTGCCCTTTGTCAGCTACGGGGGCTCTAACCTGTTAGCCATGTGTTTTAGCGTGGGGCTTATCCTGAATATTGCCCGAAGGAGAGTGGCCTGAGGTGCAAAGGATCATCCTGACCACAGGAGGCACTGGAGGACATATTTTCCCTGCCCTGGCTGTGGCTGAAGAGCTGCGCTCCAGATACCCGGATTGTAGGATCCTGTTTTTGGGCGCAGAGCAGGGTCCGGAAAGCAAGCTGGCAGCACGGGCCGGTCTGGAGTTTGCAGCCCTGCCTGTCAGGGGGGTCCTGGGCAAAGGCTGGCAATCCCTGCCTGCTTTGCTGGGCATGGGTAAGGGGCTGATTAAATGTGTAAAGATCATGGGCTCCTTTGCTCCCCAAGCGGTACTGGGTTTTGGCGGCTACGCAGGCTTTTTGCCAGTGCTGTTGGCCAGCTGGAAAAGGATCCCTTGCGCAGTGCATGAACAAAACAAGCAGCCCGGAGTAACCAATAAGATCCTGGGCAAAAGGGCGGACCGGGTTTTTTTGACCTATCCGGATCAGGAGGGCTTTTTTGAGCCTGGGAAAGTTAGCGTGACAGGCAATCCAGTGCGCAGGAGCCTACTAGGGCTAAGGAATATGCAGAAGCATTACTTGCATAATACAGGTGGGCACCTGCTGGTACTGGGCGGCAGCCAGGGGGCCCGGGCCATAAATGACCAGGTGATCAAGGCCCTGCCTTTTTTCAGGTCCATGGGGCTGAGACTGATGCACATTACAGGCCCAGCTGATCTGGACAGGGTACGCCAGGCCTACAAAGAGCAGGGCTGTGATCCCCAGCAGGCGCTGGCCTTTCAGGAGGACATGGCCCAGGCTTATGCCTGGGCGGATCTGGTGGTCTGCAGGGCAGGGGCTTCCACTTTGGCGGAGCTGACCGTGGTGGGCAGGCCCAGTGTCCTGATTCCTTTTCCCTATGCCACGCACGGCCATCAGCTGGAGAACGCCAGGTACCTGGAAAAGGCAGGCGCGGCAATTGTTTTGGAACAGAGCTACCTGGAGGATATTTCCCTGGGCAGCGTGGTCAGCGATCTGATGCTCTTGCCCCAGAAGTTGCAACAGATGGGGCAGGCTGCCAAATCCCTGGGCAGTCCAGGGGCCGGAGCCAGGATAGTGGATGAAATACAAAGCATGCTGCCCAAGCAGCAGGGAACAAGGCTATGAAGAGTCTAAAGAGTATCCATATGGTGGGCATTGGAGGCGCAGGCATGAGCGGCATAGCCGAGGTCCTGCTCAATCTGGGTTACCGGGTCAGCGGTTCAGACCTGGCAGAGAACGAGGCAGTGAAGCGCCTGAAAGGGCTGGGTGCGGTCATCTATCAGGGCCATGCAGCAGACAATCTGCAGCAGGCAGAGGTGCTGGTCAAATCCAGCGCAGTGAACGGCACCAACCCAGAGGTCCAGGCTGCATCCCAGCAGGGGATCCCAGTGATCCCCAGGGCAGAGATGCTGGCGGAGCTGATGCGGCTCAAAACCGGGATCGCAGTGGCAGGGACCCACGGCAAGACCACCAGCACCTCCCTGCTGGGCACTGTGTTTAAACAAGCCGGGTTGGACCCCACAGTGATCATCGGCGGCAGGCTGAACACTTACGGGGCCAACGCCCTAATGGGGCAAGGGGAATACCTGGTGGCAGAGGCTGACGAGTCTGATGGCTCCTTCCTCTGCCTGTTTCCCATCATGTCCATGGTCACCAATGTGGATGCGGACCATCTGGACTTTTATCCGGATCTGGAATCCATAGAAGAGGCCTTTGTGCGCTTCATGAACCAGGTCCCGTTTTACGGCATGAATGTGGTCTGCGGGGATGATCCTGGCCTGGTCAGGCTCCTGGGACGGGTCAAGCGGCCGGTGCTCACCTATGGCCTGCAGCAGGGAAACGATCTAGAGGCCAGAATCCTGGAGCTGGGAGCGAGAAGCAGGTTCGAGGTCAGATACAAGGGCAGGCCTTGGGGGGAAGTGACTTTGGCCCAGCCAGGGAAACATAATGTGTTGAATGCCCTGGGTGTCATAGGCCTGGCCCTGCAGGCTGGAATCTCTAAAGAGCAGATTGTGCAGGCCTTGGCTGAGTTCGCAGGCGTGGGCAGGCGGCTGGAAAAAAAGGGTGAAAGAAATGGAGTACTGGTTCTGGATGATTACGGCCACCATCCAGCTGAGATCCAGGTTACTCTGCAGACCCTGAAGGGGGTGTATCCAGACAGGAGGCTGGTGGTGGTGTTCCAGCCGCACAGGTTCAGCAGGACCCAGGCCCTGTTCGGGGATTTCTGCCGCTGCTTTGACCAGGCGGACAGGCTTTTGCTTACAGAGATCTATCCAGCTTCGGAATCTCCTATTCCTGGAGTGAACGGGGTGAACCTGGCCCAGGGGGTACGCCAAGTCAGCAATATACCTGTCAGTTTCTGCAGCGATTATCAGGCCTGCCTGCTAGAGCTGCAGGCTTTGCTCCAGCCCGGGGATGTGCTGCTCACCCTGGGCGCGGGCAGTATCTGGCAGGTAGGGGAGAGATTTTTATCAGGCAAAGTAGAATAGGATGAGAATTGTTCCGGAGCCGGAATTGGCTGCTAGAACCAGCCTGGGCTTGGGAGGACGGGCCCTGGTAGAGGTCAGCCTGGAGCAGGCAGAGGATTGGGAAAGGCTGGACCGGATCTTGGAGCAGGAAGGGGGGAGGCCCCTGGCCCTGGGTCAAGGCAGCAATCTGCTGTTTGCTGACGGCCGCCTGGAACTGGTGCTGATCAGGTCCAAGCTGGAGTCCCTAGAGATTATCAAGGAGCAAAAGGCAAGCCTGCTGTTCAGGGCTGGCAGCGGGCTCAGGCTGCCAGCTTTGCAAAGGTTCTTGTTAAGGAATGGCCTTTCCGGACTGGAAGGCCTAGTGGGAGTTCCAGCCAGCCTGGGCGGGGCTGCGGCCATGAATGCCGGTGCCTATGGCCAGGATTTGAGCCAGGTCCTGCACAGGGTTTTGATCTGGAGCCGGAAGAAAGGCCTGCTCTGGTTGGGAAGGGAAGATCTGGAACTGGGGTATAGAAGCTTCCAGCCCCTTGGAGTGCAGGATTTTTGGCTTCTTTTGCAGGTGGAGCTTTTGCTGCAGAAAAAGGATAAAGAGCGGGTCCGGAGCCTGATGCAGAGCAATTATGCCAGGAGAAAGGCTGCCCAGCCCCTTTTGGCCAAGACCTGCGGCTGCGTTTTCCAGAATCCAGCAGACGGGCCATCTGCAGGTTACCTTTTGGATAGCTGTGGCCTGAGGGGGTATAGCCTGGGTGGTGTGGGTTTTTCTGGGCAGCATGCCAATTTCCTGGTCCATCTGGGAGGCGGCAGCAGCGAGCAGGCCCTGGAGCTGATCCAACTGGCCAGGACCAGGGTGCAGGAGAGGTTCCAGCTGGATCTAAAGCTGGAGCTGTGTATTCCAGGCAGGCAAATGCAGGGAGATCTTTAGGGCTGGATTGGGGTTGCAGGCGAAAAAGTGCCAGGGAGAAACAAGTACAGAAAGAGCTCTGCAAAAAAAGCCAAAAGCTTTAAGGGGCTGTGGGGCAGGATCCTGAGCCTGGGGCTTATACCAGTGGCCTTTTTGGGCCTTAGCCTGCTCTTGGTTTGGGGTTATGACTGGATCACCAGCAGCGAGCATTTTGCCCTGCGCAGGATCCAGGTCCAGGGGGGCAGGCATCTGGACCAAGAGACAATTCTGGATATTGCAGGGATCTCTCAGGGGCAGAATGTGCTGGGGATCAGCCTAGCCCAGGTGGAGTCCAGACTGCGGCAGGAGCCCTGGGTGGAAAAGGTCAGGGTGCAGCGTACCTTGCCGGATAAGCTGTTGATCCAGGTCCAGGAAAAGGAGGCCAGATTTTGGATCCTGCAGCAAGCAGAACTTTATTACGCTGATAGTCAGGGCAGTCCCATCACCAAGGTTCAGGCCCAGGATTTTGTGTCCCTGCCTTTGCTGCTTTGGGATGGCCAGGATGAGAGACAGCAAAGCCACTTGGACCTAATCCGGGATTGGCTGCAGCAAAAGAGGCTTCCTTTTAGCCTGGCTGAGGTGGCCTGGATCAGGTTCGCCTCTGCCGAGGTGGTTGAGCTGGGCTTGCAGGAACGAGATCTCCTGTTGCGGGTGGGTACTGAATATTTGCAACAGAACTTGGCTAGCTTGGGGCGGGTCTGGAGGAGGCTGCAGGAAGGCCAGAAGCTGGAGGGAGCCAAGCGTTTTGTGACCTTTGAAGGCTTGTGCTGGGTTAAGTTCCAGACCAGTCAAGCACAGGATTAGTCCGGGAGAGGCACCAGGCCAGGGTATGTTTATTCATTTTGTTATGCCAGGAGATAGCGTATGAGCGCCAAATCCAATCTGGTGGTCGGGCTGGACATCGGCACCACCAAGATCTGTGCCGTGGTGGGGGAGAACACCCCTGAGGGAGTGGACGTGGTGGGCATCGGCATGAGCCCTTCCACTGGCCTGCGCAAAGGTGTGGTGGTGAATATCGAGCAGACCGTGCAGTCCATAAAGAAGGCCCTGGAAGAAGCCGAACTCATGGCGGGCTGCGAGATTCGTAATGTGTATGCAGGCATAGCGGGCAGCCACATTATGGGCTTTAACAGCCATGGGGTGATAGCGGTCAAGGGCGGAGAGGTGACCCAGAAGGATGTGGAGCGGGTCATTGATGCAGCCAAGGCAGTGGCCATTCCCCTGGACCGGGAGCTGATCCATATTCTGCCCCAAGAGTACATAGTGGACGATCAAAGGGGCATAGAGGATCCAGTGGGCATGGCTGGGGTCAGACTGGAGGTCAGGGTGCACATAGTCACCGGAGCGGTCTCCAGCGCCCAGAATATCATCCGTTCCTGCCACAGGGCAGGCCTGGATGTCTCGGATATAGTCCTGGAGTCCCTGGCCTCAGCCCAGGCGGTGCTCACAGCTGAAGAGCAGGAGATAGGGGTGGGATTGGTGGATATAGGCGGAGGCACCACTGATCTCTCAGTGTTTGCCAACGACTCCATCAAGCATATCTCTGTCCTGGCCCTGGGGGGGACCAACCTGACCAACGACATCGCCTTTGGGTTGCGTACTCCTGTGAGCAGCGCAGAGAAGATCAAGCTCAAGTACAGCTGTGCCCTGGCGGATATGGTGCAGAACAATGAGACCATCGAGGTGGCCAGCGTGGGCGGCAGAGAGCCCCGCAGCATTTCCAGGCGGGTATTGGGCGAGATATGCGAGCCCAGGCTGGAGGAGATCCTGAGCCTGGTGGATCAGGAATTGGTCAGATCCGGATACAAGAACACCATCGGGGCCGGAGCGGTGCTCACCGGAGGCACCTCTTTAGTAGAGGGCATCTCCAGCCTGGGGGAGCAGGTCTTCAATCTTCCGGTCCGGGTGGGTTATCCCCAGGGAGTGGGCGGGCTGAAGGATGTGGTCATGAGCCCTAAGTACTCCACTGCAGTGGGGCTTTTGCTCTATGGGGCCAAAAAGCAAAAGGCGGAGCACAAGTTCAGGATCAGGGAGAAGAACATATTTCACCGCATTCTGACCAAGATGCGGCGCTGGTTCGCTGATATTAGCTAAAAACAGGGCACTGGGAACTGCCTAAAAAAACAGGTCAAGGAGGTCGGCAATGGATTACATGGAGATAGAACCTGAAGGCAATGCCAGGATCAAGGTCGTAGGCATAGGCGGCGGTGGTGGCAATGCGATAAACAACATGATCAGCTCCTCTTTGAAGGGAGTTTCCTTCATTGTGGCCAACACTGATGTGCAGGCCCTGAAGCATTCCGAGGCAGAACACAAGCTGCAACTGGGGGAGAAGCTGACCAAGGGCCTGGGGGCAGGTGCCAACCCCAACATCGGCAGGGATGCGGCCCAAGAGAGCCAGGAAAGCATCAAGGAGATGCTGGGGGAATGCGACATGGTCTTTGTCACTGCAGGCATGGGCGGAGGTACGGGCACAGGGGCTGCTCCGGTGATAGCCAATGTGGCCAAGGAAATGGGCGCCCTGACTGTGGCAGTGGTGACCAAGCCGTTTTATTTCGAGGGCAAGAAGCGCTTGCAGCAGGCAGAGAAAGGAATCGAGGGCCTGAAAGAGGTGGTGGACAGCATCATCACCATTCCCAATGACCGGTTGCTTTCCCTGGCCTCCAAGAAGGCCTCTTTTCTGGAGATGCTTAAAAAAGCGGATGAGGTCCTTTACTATGCAGTCAAGGGCATCTCTGATCTGATCATGGTGCCTGGGCTTATCAATCTGGACTTTGCAGACGTCAAGTCAGTGATGTCTGAAATGGGCCTGGCCCTGATGGGCACAGGCATTGCCCAGGGAGAAGGCCGGGCCAGGGAGGCTGCCATGAAGGCCATCACCAGCCCCTTGTTGGAGGACGTATCTATAGATGGAGCCCAGGGCGTGTTGATGAATATTACCTCTGGTCCGGATTTGACCATTGATGAGGTCAGCGAGGCAGCCAGCACCATCTCTGAGTCAGCCCAGGAGGATGCCCAGATCTATTTCGGCACAGTCTTTGATCCCAACGCAGGGGACGAGCTGCGGATCACGGTGATTGCCACTGGAATAGAGAAGTCTGGGCAGGATCAGCAGGAGCAAGGGTCAGGCAAGGAGGCCAAGGTTACCAGCCTGCAGCAGGAAAAGGGCAAGATCCGGCAGGTACAAACTCAATGGGCCAGGGGCGCTGCACCTGCCCAGGGTCAGGAGGATCGCAACATTCCTGCTTATTTGCGTAAGGGACAGAGCGGATCAGGCCAGGAAAATGAGCGCCAAGAACCGGTGCAGGGTAAATCCAGACCCGGGCCTGGAGAGGAGGAGTTCGTGTTCGACGAGGAGGAATTCGAGATCCCCTCTTTTATCCGCAAGCAGGCAGACTAAAGGGGCCGGAAGCTGGGCTCCGGCCCCGGGCTGGTAGTTAGTCCTGCTGGCCTGCGTGCACATACCATTTGCCAGCCTCTTCCAATAGGGAGAAGGTGCGCTGGACCATGTTGTGGGGATCAGCCAGATAGCCAGCCATGAGCAGGGCGGCCTCGAAAAGCTGCTCAGTGCTGGTGCGCAGGAAGTCGTCCTGGGGGTTCTGGGCATAGACCTTCAATAGGTTCTTGGTCAAGGGATGCCTAGGGTTGACCTCCATAATCTGTTTGGGGATGGAGGTGTCCTGCTGGATGGTGCGCATTATTTTCTGCATCTGGGAGCTGATGCCATGCTCAGGATTCACCAGGCAGGCAGGGCTGCTGCGCAAGCGCTTGGATGCCCTAACCTCGGTGACCCGGTCGCCGAGGATCTCCTGCATCTTCTGGAGCAGTCCCTCCAGGTCCTGTTCTTCTTCCCCTGAGAGTTCTTCCTTGGCTTCTTCCTCTTCCTGCAGGGGGAAATCCTCCAAGTTTGCAGGGTCCACGTGCTCTGCAGCTTTAAACATGTGGTCCTGGTAGCTGCCCAAGGTCTGC
>JBNJDO010000018.1:0-28589 GCA_051744965.1 Thermodesulfobacteriota bacterium
TTGATCTCAATGTTCCATATCAAAGCCTGCCCACCAGTTTTGCTGAGTTCGACCTGGTAGGCATTTCTGCAGATACTCCCAGACATAACCAGGCACTTAGCCAAGCAGCTAGGATCAAGCAGGAGAAGGTGCGGGTGGTCATGGGTGGACCGCATGTTTCCTTTAGGCCTGAGGAAAGCCTGCGTACAGGATATGTAGATTACGTGATTCTGGGTGAAGGGGAGTATCCACTGCTCTATCTGCTGGAGCATCTACAGGGACATAGATCCTTGCTGGAGGTGCCTTCTATTGCTTACCTGCAGGATGGCCAGCTTATTCAAAACCATTGGCTGCCACTGATAAAGGATGTGGACTCCCTGCCCTTTCCTGCCAGGGAGCTTTTGCCCATGCAAGAGTACAAGACCCACCTGGGCCAGAAGAGGGCCACCTCTATAATCAGCAGCAGGGGCTGCCCTTTTAATTGCTCCTTTTGCGCCTCTTCCCAGCTTTTTGGCCTCAAGTGGAGACCCAGATCTCCGGAGTCAGTAGTGGAAGAAGTGCAGGAAGTGCAAAAAAGGTATCAGGTCGCCAATATCCTATTCATGGATGACAATTTTGCCCTGGACCCTAAAAGGACTATCAAGATCTGCGAACTTATGCAGAAGAAAGATCTGGACCTGAATTGGCTGTGTACCTCCAGGGTGAACACCATCGTGGAAAATGAGGACATGGTGCAGAGTATGGCTGATGCAGGGGCCAGGATGGTATTCCTGGGGATCGAGAGTACTGATCCTGAGGTTCTCAAAAATTACAACAAAGGGATAAGCCCGGACTTGGCTGTGCAGGCCCTGAAGCTTCTCAATAAATACAAGATTAAGACCATGGCCAGCTTTATCATCGGCAATATCAAGGAAAACAAGAAAATGATCAAGAATACTATCAAGTTCGCTTCTAAGTTAAAGCCGGAGCTGGCCCAATTCTCTATCCTGACCCCTTACCCAGGCACACAGCTTTTCCACAAGGTAAAGGACCGGATCATAACCTGGAACTGGTCCCTTTATGACGGCCTGCACGCCACCATAAGGACTGATCAGGTCAAACCGGAGAAGTTGGAACAATTGCTCAAATGGGCCTATGTCTCCTTTTATCTGCACCCCAGGAAGATTTTGGCAAATCCTGAGGAGGGAATCAGGCGGGCTTTCTATGTGCCCAGACTCTTTAGAGTCCAGGATTAAGCCAGGGATCCAGTCTAATGCAGTTTCGATCCAGAGCTAAACTCCAGGAAGCCTGGCCTGTTTAGCCCTGCCTAAGGGCTTTTCTGTAGCCGAGGGTTTGCCCCTAGTGGTACATATTTGGGCTGGAATATCCGGATTCTTGCAGGCGCAGATTATGCTGCGCAGACCCAAGCTGTGCGCGTACCTGGTAAATCTGCTGTAGCCCTGCTGCCTTATAGAAGCTGGAACCAGCTTGCTGCGAGTGGAGGTGCCCACGTTTGTCCACTCCTTGCCCCAAAAGCAGCTCTGCAGAAGCTTGAACTCCAGGGCAGGCAATTCCTGGCGCAGGTGCTCCAGGATTCTGGGCCTGAGGTGCAGGTAACTGAGACTGATTCTGGAGACCTTTCTGTTGGCCAGGGCAGTCAGAAGATCGGTTATCGAGCCTTGGTCGTCAGTAATAAAGGGAATGATGGGATCCACCCTGACCTGAACCTCCACCCCTGCTTGTTGCAATTTGCTGATGTTTTCCAGTCTTTGGTTTATGCTGGCTGCTCCAGGCTCAAACACCTGCCTGTAGGCCTCGCTTACACTGACCAGTCCCACTGAAGCCTTGATCTGCTGCGCATGTCTGGAGAAAAGCAGAAAAAAAGGTTCAGGAATGCGACCTTTGGTCAAAAAAGAGACCTGCACACCGCGCAGCAGAAGTATCTGCAGGGTCTCATAAGCCACTTTCAGGATGCTGGGATTTTCCTGGAAGCAGTCCGTGGCAGTATTCAGGCAGACATTTTCCACCTTTAGCCTTCTGCTGGGGCTGTCCAGTTCTCTGGCTAGCTTTGCAGGCAGGTCAGGATAGAGCAAAATCCGGTCTTTTCCCGGAGCTCCAGGGTATGCCCGAGCGTAGCAGTATACGCAGCCCAGGCTGCAGCCCTGGGTAATGTTCAGAGAGAAGGATTCTTGCAGGCAGCCGAACTGGGCCTTCTTGAGGATCCTGCTCTTGCGAGTGCCCAGTTGGATCTGCATCTAGAGTCTCTAAAAGTTTTTTGCAGGGTTATTGCTTGCAATAGCTTGGCTATGCCCTGGAATGCTGCTGTCCGCATGGATCCTTTCCAGGATGGCCTGCAGGGCCTGTTGCTGATTCAGGCTGGTGGTGTCCAGGATTATAGCCTCTGCAGCGGGCAATAGCGGGGCCAGTTCCCTTTCCTGGTCCTGGGTGTCTCTAAGGCGCATGTCCTGTTCAATTTTGTCCAGCTCTGCCTGTCTGCCCTGGGCCTGCAGCTGCAGCCAGCGCCTTTGGGCCCTTTCCTTGGGGCTGGCCTGGAGAAAGAATTTGAAAGCCGCCCAGGGAAAGACCACGCTGCCCATGTCCCTGCCTTCAGCGACTAGGGAGTTCTGTCTGCCCAGCTTTTGTTGCTGGCTTTTCAAATAGGATCTCACACTGGGCCTAAGCCCCAGGCTGGAAGCGACAAGCCCTACCTCTTCACTGCGTATTTCCGGATTCAAGGGGGCATTATTAAGGAGCAAGTCGCTTGCCTTAGAGCTCTTGCCCAGGCTAAACTGCATAGACTGTAGCTTTTGCTGCAGCCGCTCCTCGCTCCATTGCGGGCTTTCCGGTCCCAGGTGATGGGCTACCGCCCTGAACATGGCCCCGGAATCCAGATAAGCGATATCCAGCTCCTGGGCCACAGCCTGGGCCAAAGTGGTCTTGCCCACTCCGGCAGGTCCATCAATCGTGATCAAAAGTAAAGCTTCTGGCATTATGTGAGTATCTCCTGCATGCGCTGTAAAAGCAGCTGATTATCCTCTGGTTTGCCTATGCTGACCCGCAGGTGGTCCTCCAGGCCATAGCTTTCCAGGGAGCGCAGGATCAGCCCCTGTCGCAACAGTTCATCAAACAGATACTTTGCAGCAACAGGGGGCTGGAAGAGCAGGAAATTGGCCTGGGAGGGGTAAACCTTGCAACCCAGCTCCTGCAGGCCCCTTTCCAATAACCCTCTGCCCTGGAGAATCGTGTCCCTGGTGGCTTGGTAGTGCTTTTTGTCCTCCAGGGCTGCTATCCCGGCTTTCTCAGCCAACAGATTCACGCTAAAGGGCAGCCTTATGCGCTGTAGGTAATCTGCAAGCTCTGCAGGCATGACCCCGTACCCCAGCCTGAGTCCAGCCAGTCCATATATCTTGGAAAAGGTGCGCAGGATCACAGTGTTTTGCAGGGATTCCCAAAAGGCAATAGGGCTGGTGGTTTCAGGCTGGTCTGCGAACTCCACATAGGCCTCGTCCACCACCAAGAGGCAGTTTTCAGGCAAGAGTTCCGCCAGGGATTTTATCTCCTGGGCAGGGACAGAGTAACCTGAAGGATTGTCCGGGTTGGTGACAAAGACTAGGCAAGTGTGGGTGTCCACGTTATGCAGAAGCTCTGTGAAGGGGAAGCTGAAATCCGGATTCAGGGGCACTCTTCTGGTCTCTACTCCAAGAAGTAGGGCCTGGGAGCGGTAGATGCTAAAGCAGGGCTCGAACATGACAGCATTGTCCTGACCTGGCTCTGCCTTGAGCCTGAACAAAAGATCAATGATCTCGTCAGAGCCATTGCCCACAAATATGCAGCCAGATGGTACTCCCAGCTCCTGGGCCAGGGCCTCGCACAGATCTGGACAGCCCGGCCTGGGATATTGATAGGCCTGGGAAGCGTTTCTCGCCAAAGCTTCTTGAGCCAGGGGCGGTGTGCCCAGGGGGTTTTCGTTGCTGGCCAGCTTGACTACTTGCTCCAGCTGAAAGAGCCCCCCAATCTCTTGGGGGGAAAGACCCGGGGTGTAGGGCTGGAAATCGCGCACCAGTCTCCTGACTTGGGCTGAGAGATGCATAGGGGAAAATCCTTGTTTCTATCTGGTTTCCACGATCCTGGGCTGGATGAAGATGAGCAGCTCTCTTTTGTCCTTGGAGTTGTAGCGGTTTTGGAATAGATGTCCCAACAGAGGTAAATTAGCCAGTCCAGGTACCCTGCCTTTAGCATTTTCCTCTGTAACTTGCTGTACTCCACCCAGGACTATGGTTTGTCTGTTGTCTACCATGAGCTTGGTTTGGGTTCTCTTGGTATCAATGTCGTCACCTGTGCCTGCGGTGTCGTCACTGATGTCCAGATCCAGAATGATCTTGTTGTCCGGGGTAATCTGGGGGGTGACAGACAATTTGAGCAGGGCGTCCACATACTCGGTGATGGTATTCCCTGCCTCATCCTGTCTATTGACTCGGACTCTGGTGCCCTGCTCGATTTGGGCCCTTTGATTGGTCAGGGTTACCACCCTAGGCGAGGAAATTATCTGCACTTGGTCCTTGTCTTCACCCAAGGTCAGCTCTGCGTCTAGTCTGTATTGATCATGTCCACTCAATTTTTCCACAAACGCACCTAAGCCGAGGGTGGTGGGATCTTGGGCGGGCAGATTAACCACATAACTATCACTGTTTGCAGTGTCGTTGTCGCCATCTCCAGGCTGTAATAGAGATTGCGATCCGGCGGAGGTTTTATCTCCATCATGTCTATAATTACCACTCCATCTAATGCCCATACTCCTTTGAAAGGAGTCTGTGGCATAGACCAGCCTGGCCTCGATCAATACCTGACGTTCCGGGCGGTCCAGCTTCTGGATCACTCCCTGGATCTGCTCTAGCTTCTTTGCTGTGTCCGAGACTATAAGTTGATTGGTCCGGCTGTCCACACTGACTTGCCCCCTATCAGAGAGGAAGTTTTCTATTTGGGGCTCTATCTGGGCAGCTTTGGCGTAATTGATCTGGATATATTCTGTTTGCAGGGGTGCGATCTCCTGCTGGCTCTGCTGGGCCTCCAAGGCAGATTTGCGGGCCTGGATGATGCGCTGCTGCTCCTTTTCCAGCTTCTCAGCAGTGGCAATGCGCATGATGTTGCCTTTGTGTACCTTGCCCAGATCCTTTTGCATAAGCACCAAGTCCAAGGCCTGATCCCAGGGCACCTTGGTTAGCTTAAGGGAAATTTTGCCCTGGACCTCCTCATCCAGGATCAGGTTGAAATCTCCTACCTCTGCGATTAGGCGCAGCACATGCTCCACCTCTGCGTCCTGCAGATCTATGGAGATGCGCTTCCCCTGATATTCCCCCTGCAGTCCGGGGGAGATCCTCGGAGAAGCCAGACTAGCCTCCTGAAGCTGCATTGCTTCCTCAGGTGAGGGGATTTGCTCTGGTCCTAGCTTGGCGCTTTGGCTTGGGGCTTGGGCCTTTTCAAGCTCCTGAACAGAGGCCTGCTCTGGATCATCTTCCTCCTTGGGGCTGATAAAATCCTGGAAGCTGATCAGGAGCTGATCCTCCTCGCGCTCTACATTGAAAGGCACCCTCTGTTTTAGGCTTATGCGCAGTTCGCTGCCTGAATCTGTTTCTTCCAGCCACAGAGACTTAGCAGCAGCCTGAAACTTATCCAGGTTGTAGAACTTATCTAGGGCCTGGGGGATCTTTATCTGGGGTAGCAGGATCCTGATCTCATCGTCTTTCTGGGGCAGAGGCTGGTACTGGATGGGCCCGGAGGCCTGCAAAGTGATCCTTAGCTGTTGGTCCTGGTCCAGACTGAAATCTAGATCCTTCAGCCTTGGGCTGGCTTCAGGGTCTTCACTTTCCTCATTTTGGGCAGCAGAGGTCTTTTGCTCTCTCTGTTGCTGGGAGCGGGAGACCAGGGAAAGGCGCACTTGCCCAGGTTCACTGCGTGAGACCAGAAATTGGATCCGCTCCTTCAGCTTCAGCTGCAGCCCTTGTATCTCTTGGGAATCAGCAGGCAAAAATTCTATTTCTTGTGCAGGACAGGCTTCTGGAATCTGGGCAAGATCCGGCCTGGGGATCCCGGGGGAGAAGTTCAGGGTAAGTTCTGGATGTTCGTATTCCGCCTGGACTTGTACGTCCCCGGGCGCGGGAATCAAGAGCAGGCAGGAGCCTTGCTCCTGCTCCTGGAACTTGAGACTCCTGGACTGGTTGTCTTTTTCTGGGCTGGGACGATTCTTGTCTGAGACATCTTCAGGGAGTTGAGTAAAGGGTTGATTGATCTGAGTGCCTGTGCTCTGGATCCGCTTTGGACTTGCTTGAGTCTCTGGGCCAGGAGTGGTGCTGCATCCCCAGAGGAAAAGGCAGAGCAGGATATAGATCCCAGAACTGGATACCATGTGCAACAGATTGATAGTCCCGGTCTTGCGCGCAAGGTTATTCATCTTTGTCACCTGCAGAGTGTTCGAGCTTGAGTACCACTTTTTGGGTCTCCTCCTGGCCGGTTATGTTTCTGGTCTGTTCCTGGATAAGCACCTGGCCTGGAGAGATGTTTATTACCCTGCCCTGCTGATCACCCACTTTGGTGCCCTGCTGCAGAACATAGCCCTTGCCGTTGGGCAACTCCACCATGGCCAGTGCCTGTTCAGGCTGCTGCGGATCCCATAGTACGCCCACCAACTTGAGCTGGCTGGGCCTGACCCTTTGCAAAGGGGTCAGGATCCTCTGGGGCTGCTGCTCTTGGCTGGAGCGCTCCTGACCTTCTTGTTCGGGCTCAATAAAGGGACGGAAGGGATCCTGTTTGCCCTCAGGGCTGTAGTCAAAGCTGGTGGGCTGAATCCATTGGGGCATGGATTCCTGCTCCTGGCTCTTGGCTTCGGCCTGGCTTTGTTCTGGGTGCAGGGAGATGCAGCAAAGGCCAATGCTTACTAGCAAGGTCCACGGGATTAGGCCCTGCAGGAAGCCCAGCTTTGCAGCCCTGGGTGTTAGGCTTGGTCTCTGGCTGGTTCGGGCCATATGGCATATTTCCCTGGATTTCGGTTTATCTTGCTAGTCTTCATCCTGCTTTTGGAGCTCTTCCTGGGTCAAGGCCCGATAGACAGCAATCCTGGCCGGCGCCATAAGCTGAATTTCCTGGCTATGCTGCGGTCCCTCAGGCTGCAGTCTGAGGCTCTCCAGGGTTACCAGTCGGTTCAGCCTGGACATGCGGCTAAAATATTGCATAAGGTTGTGGAAAGGTCCCTGTACCCTGAGGTTGACCAGTTGCATAGCATAGAACTCCTGCACTTCTTCCTGCCCTGGCTCGAAGAGTAGAAACTCAACTCCCACATCCTTGCCCAGCTTTTCTATCTCTGCAAGCAGATTTTCCACATCGTGCATACTATCTGGAAGAAGTCTCTGGGCATATGCAAGCTCCTTTTGCCTGGCTTGGAGCCTGTCCTCTATCTCTGGCAGCTGATCGACCTGTTTTTCATAGCTGGAGATCTCCTGCTTTAGGCTGGCAATGGAGTCCTGGAGCTGGGATACTTGCTGTAGCGAGTCCTGCAGGAAAAAGAACCAGTACAGGGCAAGCAACAGGACAAGACAGGCAATCAGGATCAAGATCTTCCTGCCCGTACTAATACTGTCTATTTTCTGCAACAGGGCCTGTTTACTCATCCTGTGCTTCCTGCTCCTTTTTGGCAGGCCTGATCTGGCAGCTAAAGGCCACCAGATCCAGATTGTTCATCTCTTTGCGGGAGGTCTGTTTAAGTACTATGTCCTGGATGAAGTCAGAGCCTCGCAGCTTTTGTACATAAGCGGCAAAGGACTGATTGTCCAAGGCTATACCCTCCAGGTTGATGACTCCCTGGGTATCCAGTTGCAGGGATTCAAACCAGATCTTTTCCCGGGGCAAGTTGCGCACCAATGCGTCCAGGTAGCGCACTGGCCTGGGCTGCTTAAGCCTGATTTTTTTGATGATCTCGATCTTGTCCTGGGTTTCCTCCAGCTTGTCCTGCAGCTTGTTAACTTTTGCCACCTGATCCAAAAGTTCCTGTTTGCGCTCGCGCTTCTCCTGCTGGATCTGTTCCAGGCTTTTTGTTTTCTGCTCCAGTCTGTACTGATTAAAACCTGCTACCATTACAAAAATTGTGAGCAGGGCAACAAAGAGTGTCAGCTCTTTGCCTGCCCTGGAGACTTTAGCCCTTTGTGGGCGGGGGAGCAGGTTGATGCGAATCATGTTCCTGGATCCAGTCTAGGTGAATATATACTAAACCAATTGGCGCAAGGCCAGGCCTACAGCCACAGCGAATTGCGGGCTTATGCTCTGCAAGTAGCTGGGATCAAATCTGCTGTTGTCCCAGGCCAAAGAACGAAAAGGGTCCAGATGTTGGGCCTCCAGGTCCAGATTATGGGCCAGGCTGCCAGCCAGCCCAGGCAGGAGACTGCCTCCTCCAGCCAGGAAGAGCCTTCCAGCCTGGGCCTCCTCCTGCAAAGAGCCTTGGTAGAAATTTATTAGGCGCTGGATTTCAGAGCTCCAGCTCAAATAGAGCCTTTCCCTCTCCTGGGCCAGAATCTCCTGCTCCTGGGCTGAAAAATCCCCGCCTTGCAACAGATGCAGCTTTTCCACGTCCTGAAGGGGCCTGTCCAACGCAGAGGCCAGTTTCTCCTGCAGCTGTCTGGCCCCAAGGTCTATGTCCCGGACCAGGACCGGTTGTCCCTGGGCATAGACACAGAAAGTGGAATGTCCTGAACCAATATCCAGCAAGTAGCTGTTTTGCTCGGAGTATTCTGGGTAGTTGAACTCAAAGCAGTTGCTCAAGGCAAAGCCGTCCACATCCAGGATAAGGGCTCCCAGCCCTGCTGCAGAGAAAATATCTTGCAAGTCCTGGACCATTTGCTTTTTGCTGGCCACCAGGATCACCTTTTGGGTATCCTCCTGCTGGCCAGGGCCCATAAGCTGGAAGTCCAGATAGACATCCTGCATGTCAAAAGGGATGTATTCCTGGGCCTGGTCCAGGATCGTCTGCTGCATATCCCGGGTTTTGCGTACAGGCAGATCCAGCTGCTTGATAATCACTGAGTGGCCAGCCAGGGAGGAGACCATGCTCTGCTGTCCCATCTGCAGGCTGTCCCAGAAAATGCGGATCCTGCCCCCAAGTCTGTCCGCCTGCTTCAGCTCCTCCTGCCTGAGGGGCATCCTGCCCAACCGGTACAGCTCTGTCTTTTTCTTGTTGCCAGCAAGGCAGACAGCCTTGGCCCAGCCCTGGCCCAGGTCCAGGGCCGGGGATGTTTTGTTTCTCCATAGGCTCCAGTTCTTCATCTTTGTGCTTATTGGGGCCTAAGGGTTAGTACCGGAATGCTGGCGCTCTTGACCACCCTTTCTGCTACAGAGCCAAAAAGGATGCGATCTATGCCTTTCCTACCGTGGGTGCCCATGACTATCAAGTCTGTATGGTTCTGATCCGCAAAGTTTAAGATCTCCTCTGCTGCATATCCGCTTAGGACATGGCCTGTGGCCTTGATCTGGGAAAGGTTCTCCTGGATGAAGTTGTTCATGGTCTCCTCTGCCCCGGAGATGATCTCGCTGACAAAGTTTTCTATGGAGCTGGGCGAGACTTGGAATCCCACATACTGGGCCAAGGTAGGGGCCACGTAGAGTACATGCACTTCCGCATTCAGGGCCTGGGCTAGGGTTTGGGCATAATCCGCCACCTGGGGGCTGTATTCTGCAAAGTCCACTGCACAAAGGATGCTTTTGATCTGGGCCATAGCTTTTACTCCTGGAAGTTTTGGGACATTTTGGCAAAAAGATTGCTTGGCGCTTTAGTTTGTCTGGCAAAGGGCTAAGTCTTTAGAGTCCTCTTATCTTTTGGATCAACTCTGAACTGGAATAGCCAGACAAAAGCGGCAGGCTCAGGACTAGTCCGTTTTGTTCTTCCACCACCTCCCTGCCTACAATTTCCTGCTTGGGCCAGTCTCCGCCCTTTATAAGCACCTGGGGCCGCACCGCCTGGATAAGGGCCAAAGGGGTATCCTGTTCAAAAATGATAATGTAGTCCACACATTCCAACCCGCAGAGGACCCTGGCCCTGTCCATCTCAGGCATGATCGGCCTGGGCCAGCCCTTTAGACTTTGCACTGAGCTGTCGCTGTTTAGGCCCACCATGAGCTTGTCACCATAGGACTTGGCCCTTTGCAAGAGGTCCACATGTCCGGGGTGAAGAAGGTCAAAGCAACCGTTGGTAAATACCAGACTTTGAGCCTCGAGCTGCTGGGCCCTGGCCTGCAAGAAGCCCTGCAGGTCCATTATCTTGTCTTGGTTTAGCATGAGCAGGGCCTATTCACCTAGCCTGTATTCTCCTTGGGAAAGCTGAATCAGTCTTTCCTGGTCTTGGACCAGAATGTTCTTGTTCTGCACCTGCACCAGGCCCTCTTTGGCCAGCCTGTTGAAAGTCCGAGACAGGGTTTCCTGGGAGGTCCCCAGGATCTTGGCCAGGGTGCCTTTGGATATGTCCAGGTTTAGGCTGCCATCCTGGACACCAGACTGCAGGCTTTGCAGGTGCAAGAGGTAAGCTGCAAGCCTTTGTGGGATGTCCTTCAAGGCCAGGTCCTCGATTAGCCTGGTAAAGTCTCGCAGCCTCCTGGACAGCACTGCTAGCATGTTCAGGCCCAGGGAAGGATCCTCAGTGATCAGCCTGAGCAAATCCTGCCTGGCCAAAAAAAGCATGGAGCTGTCCTGCATGGCCTGGGCATGAGCAGGGAAGTTCTCGCCAGCAAATACCGGGACCTCGCCAAAGGGCTCGCCTGGGCCGAAGAGGTGCAGAATCTGCTCCTTGCCTTCCAAAGAGAGCTTAGAGATCTTTACCCTTCCTTGCAGCAAAACGTAAAAGCCCACTGCAGCCTGCCCTTCCTGGAAAATGGTCTGTCCGGACTGAAATACTTTGGTTTTGGCTATCTGGGCCAGCTTTTGCAGTTGAGGCTCATGCAGTCCCGAAAATAAAGGGATTTGGGCTAACTCCTGTTGCATAAGCTAGGGTCCTAGTAGGCTGCCTCATACACGGCAGTGGAGGTGGCAGGCAGCTTCAGCAATACAGCCTGGATCAAATCCTGCATACCCTTCTGATGCAGAGCAGAGATGGGCACTGCTCTGGGATATTCGTTGCGCAGGACCTGCCTGCTCCAGCTGTCTAGACTTTCCCACTTGTTCAAGGCCAGAATCTCTGGGATATGCCCCAAATCCATATCTTGGAGGATATCTTCTACAGCCTGGATCTGGGGCTGGACTTCCGGATGGCTGGCGTCAGCAACATGCAAGAGGACATCAGCATAGGACAGCTCCTCCAGGGTGGCCCTGAAGGCCTCCTTGAGATTTGTTGGCAAAAAGCGGATAAAGCCCACTGTGTCTGTGAAGATGGCTTGCTGTTCCGGGCCCAGGCTGAGCTTTCTGCTTGTGGGATCCAGGGTGGCGAAAAGCTTGTCTGCAGTCTGAACTTTGCTTTGGGTCAACACATTGAGCAGGGTGGACTTGCCTGCATTGGTGTAGCCCACCAAGGCCACGATAGGCAGTCCGGCCTGATTTCGCCTGCGCCGCGTGGCCTCCCTTTGGGAGCGCACATTGCGCAGCTCTTTGTTGATTTTGGTCTTGCGCTCCCTGATCCTGCGCCTGTCCAGTTCAAGTTTGGTTTCTCCAGGGCCACGACCACCGATTCCTCCAGCGAGTCTGCTCAGGGCTCGATTTTTGCCTACCAGCCTGGGCAGGGTGTATTCCAGCTGGGCCAGCTCCACCTGCAGCTTGCCAGCCCTGCTGCTAGCGTGCTGAGCAAAGATATCCAAGATGACCTGGGTGCGGTCTAGGATCTTACGTTCCGTGATAGAGGCCAGATTGCGCATCTGCGCTGGGGTCAGCTCCTGATTGAAAACTAGGATGGAGGCCCCGGTTTGCAGGGCCTGGACTTCCAGTTCAGCCAATTTGCCCTTGCCCAGGATATATTTGGGGTTTAAGCTCTTGACTCTCTGGATTAGGCTGTCCGTGACCTGTAGTCCGGCTGTTTGCGCAAGTGCCTCAAGCTCTTGCAAGGATTTGGCCTGGGCTTGCCTGGACTCCTGGCCCACACTGATCAAAAGTGCCTTTTCTCTGCCTGAGAAATCGTGCAATTCAAGGCTACTGCGGGAGAGCTCCTCCTCCAGGGCCTGGGCATGGGAGATAAAGTCTATATCAGCGTGCTTCCAGGCCTGGACCTCGGAGACAGAATACATTGCCTGTCTGGAATTGGACGGCAATAGATGGGCCCACTGGAAGCTCAAAGGATGGCCTTCTGGAGCCACATTGAGCAAAGCCACTGAGTCTAGACGCAAAAAGACCATATCCATAAGATCTTCATTGCTGAGCTTTCCAGAGCCCAGATGGGTGTGCAGCAAGCGCAAACCCCGCAGCCTGCCAGGGCTTTGTCTTTGTCTGCCTAAATCAGGGATGACTATCCGGTCCGCATCTCCCACAACAACCATTGCGGGCCTGCCTTGACGATTTATCAAAAGGCCTAGCTGGCGTCCCATGTCCGCACTCAGGGCTGCTAGCTCCCTGGCCTGTTCCTTGCTGTATCCTCCCAGTCCAGGCAGCCTTCTGCGGTATAGATGGTTCAAGGCCTTAACTTGGCTGGGCTTTAAACCAGTGATGTTGCCCCAGATTTTTCCTGCTATATTGCTTCCTCCTGCTTTTTCTTGGGTTTGCTGGTGTGGGGGGATTGCTGCAAATGCGTTTGCAATGCAGGCCTGCCTGTTATCCCTTTAGGGCAGAAGCCACCATTCTGTCATACTCCGAGATAAGCCCAAAGGTATAGGCTGCCATTTCCTGTCTGAACTCCAGGCTGACCTGGTTGTGGTTCTGGCTTAGCTCCTGTTTGAACCTGGAATAGAACTCAGTAGATGGAAGCACTGCTACCGAGTGGAAGTTTTTGGCCCCGGCCCTAAGCAGGGTGGGGCCGCCAATGTCAATTTCCTCGATTAGATCTGGGAGCTTCAGGTTTTTCTGCAGGGCCTGACCGAAGTCGTAGAGATTTACGCAGATCAGATCAAAAGGCCTGATACCGGTCTCTTGCAGGGTTCTGATGTGCTCAGGATTGTCCTTGTCCGCCAGTATTCCGGCATGGATGTTGGGATGCAGGGTTTTGACCCTGCCGCCCATGATTTCAGGAAAGCCGGTTACGTCGCGAACAGAGGTCACTGTAAAGCCCAGATCCTGCAAGGCGCGCATGGTGCCTCCAGTAGAAACGATCTCAGCACCGGCCTGCTGCAGACAGGTACCCAGATCCTGCAGGGAGCTTTTGTCAGTGACGCTGATTAAAGCCCTTTGGATAGGCAAAAGTTGCATGGCTCACCTTCTGTGCTTTGTTTTTTAGATCTTCAATTACAAAGATAATAAATATATGGGCTCAAGACAAGGCTTTTGTCAAGCTTGGTTATAGGTCGCTTTGCAGGGGCATACATCTTGGCAGGTCCTGATTGCCAGAATAAGGGGCATCTTCCTGCACTGCTCATAGATCTCAGTTGTTGTCCAGGCTCGGGCAAGCAGACAGGCCTCAATCCAGTATGGAACATTATTTGCTAGCTAGATAGCCACAGGCAAACCATTCTCTTTCTGAATACAGGAGGAAAGCCCATGAAATCAGTTTTTCCAGATTACATCCAAGTGGCTTCCCAGGGCCTGGATCTGCGCTTGGAGCGTCAGAATGTTGTCGCTGGGAATCTGGCCAACATAAGCAATCCAGAGTATCAGCCCCGGAGGCTGGATTTCGAAGAGGAAATGCAGGCTGCCCTGGAAATACAGGATCAGGGCAGCGTGAGCAAGACTTCTCCAGCCCATATGCCCGCAGGCTTTGAGCCTGATGGAGTCCAAGGCTCATTGTCCAAAGAGCCTAGGATCAGGGTGATTCAAGGCCAGGATGGGGCGGATTTGGACCAGGAGATGGCCATTCAAAACAAGAATACCCTGCAGTACAACACTCTGGCCTTGGTCCTGCAAAAGAGCTTTTCTGGGCTGCAGGATGTAATAAGCAAAGGAGGTCAATAGGTATGGATTTCATGACAGCCATGGATGTGGCAGCTTCCGGGCTTAGCGCGGAACGCAAGCATATGAATCTTATCTCCATGAACCTGGCCAACATCCAAACCACCAGGACCCAGGACGGTACTCCCTATCAGCGTAAACAGGCCATATTTCGTGCAGCCCCTGTAGAATGGCCCTTTAATGAGGTCATGAACTCCGAGCTGAGTCAAGAGGTGAAAGGGGTTAAGCTGGCCAGGGTGGAGGAGGAAGATAGGCCCTACAAGGAAGTTTATGATCCTGAGCATCCTGACGCTAACGACGAGGGGTATGTGCAGATGCCAGACATAAACGTGGTAGAGGAAATGGCCAATATGTTGACAGCTTCCAGGGTCTACGAGGCCAATCTGTCCAGCATCTCCACTGTGAAGAATATGCTGAACCAGGCCCTGCAGATTGGCAGATAAAAAATAGGCCAAAGGAGCTAGTATGCCTATTTCTAACGTGGCCATGCAAGCCTACACTAATGCCATGCAGTCTGTTCAGAACGGGAAACAGGAAACACCTGCTCAGCAGGTGGGTCAAGCTCAAGAACAGCAAAGTTTTGAGCAGACTGTGAAGGACTCTTTGGCCAAGGTCAACGAGATGCAAAATGAAAAGTCCCAGCTTATAGATGAGTTTGCCGCAGGCAAGAACCAGAATGTGCACGAGCTGATGATAGCCATGCAAAAGGCCAGCACAGCCATGAAAATGACGACAGCGGTGCGGGGGAAGGTTCTAGAGGCCTATAAAGAAATCATGAAAATGCCGGTTTAGGTAGCTTCTGTAGGTGCTCCAGGGGAATCAGTAGCAAGTAAAGGATATTTCTATGCGTCAAATCTGGGAGAGGTGGCAGGCCAAAATTCAGGAGTTGTGGGGCAAGAGCACTGTTCCCCAGAGGATCCTTCTGGGTGGTGTGTTGGGCAGTCTGTTGTTGGTCTTTGTTTTGCTTCTCTATTGGCTGAACAGGCCGGAATTCGAGGTCTTGTACTCTGATCTCTCCCAGGAAGACGCCTCCCAAGTGGTGGAGGAGCTAAAAGAGCAAGGGGTCAACTACAAGCTGGAGAATCAAGGCAAGACAATCCTGGTGCCTGCGGATCAGGTCTACGAGCTAAGGCTGGAGGTGGCTGGAGAGGATCTGATGCAGGAATCTGGGGCAGGATTGGAGCTTTTCCAGGAGACCCAGATCGGACAGACAGATTTTGTGCAGGAGGTCAATTATCAAAGGGCCCTGCAAGGGGAGCTCTCCAGGACCATCTCCGGTATGCCCGAGGTGCAGGGGGCCAGGGTGCACCTGGTCATGCCTGAGGAGAGTCTGTTTATTGAGGAGCGCACTCCTGCCACTGCCTCGGTTATGCTGAGCCTGAAATCAGGACGGGAGCTGGATGAGGGTCAAGTTCAAGGTATTGTCAATCTGGTGTCTACTGCGGTGGAGGGCTTAGATAAGGAAAATATCACTGTGGCTGATTCCTCGGGGAATCTGCTTTCCCAGCCCACAGATGGAGAGTCTGTACAGGGCTTGACTAATAACCAGTTAGAGTACAAAACTAAACTGGAAAACGTTTTGCAGCAAAGGATCGAGAGGATGCTGGGCCCGGTCATAGGCCAGGGCAGGGTTATGGCCAGGGTTAATGCTGAAGTGGATTTCAGTCAGAGGGAAATATTCCAGGAGAATTTCGATCCTGACAGCCAAGTGGTACGCAGCGAGCAAAAATCCAGGGAGCAGTCCAGTGGCACTGCTGGTGCAGAGGAAGAAACACCTGCAGGACCGGAGTACCAGGAAGGGGAGCAGGGTGGGACCAGAACTACCCAAGAGTCTTCCAGCACTCAAAGCACCACCAACTTTGAGATCGACAAGGAAGAGACCAGGATATCCGTGCCCCAGGGCCAGGTGGATCGGCTCAGCGCGGCAGTGGTGGTGGATGGAAATTATGAAACCGGAGAAGAAGGGGAAAGCACCTTCGTACCCAAAAGCCAGGAAGAGTTGGAGCAGATCGAATCCCTGGCCCGGAATGCCATAGGTTTTGATTCCGAGAGAGGGGATAGTATTGAGGTCACTTCCATGGACTTTGGCAAGGCAGAGGCCATTCCTGAACCTGGGCTTTGGGATACTGTACTGGAATATGCCCAGCGCTTCTGGAAGCCATTTCTGAACGCAGTGATCATACTGCTGTTCCTGCTGCTAGTGGTCAGGCCGGTAGTGCTGGCCATTATCAGGCCCAAGGTATCTGAAGAGGAAGGCGAAGAGGTGGCTGGATTGCCTGGCAGAGGAGAATCTGAGGCCTTGGAGTCAGAAGAGGAGCTCACTGCCAAGGAGGCCAAGAAGCAGTTTGATGACCTCAAGACCCAGGCCATGGAAATATTCGATAAGAACAGGGAAGAAGCCATGCATATAGTACGGCAATGGATGCATGAGGAGGTTAAGGGCTAATTGGCTGAGAATCTCTCAGGCACTCAGAAGATTGCAGTCCTGCTTTTGGCCTTGGGCGAAAGCTATGCTACCCAGGCCTTCCAGGAGATGGAGCAGCAGGAGATAGTCCAAGTCAGCAAGGCCATGGCTGAGTTGGATTCTGTGCCCCAGGAGACAGTGGAATCTGTACTCCAGGAGTTCACCTCCAGCTATAATTACGGCCAAAAGACCCTTTTTGGTGGTCCCACCCAGATGCGCAAAATCCTCTCCAAGAGCTTGGATCAAGAGGTGGCGGATAGCGTGATCAACTCCCTGGAGTACGACTTTGGGCCAGCCCCATTCAAAGGGCTGGAAAAGTTCAGTCCCAATCTGATGGCCCAGCTCTTGTCCAATGAGCATCCCCAGACCTTGGCCCTGGTTATTGGGCATTTGAGTCCTGGCAATGCTGCAGAGGTCGTCCAGAAGCTACCCTCTGCAGTCAGGGCTGAAGTCCTGATGCGACTGGCCAGGCTGGAATCAGTGCCTTTGGATATGCTCTACGAGGTGGATAAAGTCTTGCAGGATCAGCTCAAGGCCATGGGAGGAGAGGGCCAGAAAGTGGGCGGAGTGCAGTCAGTGGCTGAGATCCTGAACGCGGTGGATCGCAGTACAGAAGAGGAGGTCCTTTCGGATATCGAGGAGGAGTCAGCCCAGATGGCTGAGGACATTCGGGAACTGATGTTCGTGTTCGAGGATATTCGAGATATAGACGATCGGGCTGTCCGAGAGCTGCTCAAAGAGATCAGCAATGACGATTTGACCCTTGCCCTGAAAGGGGCCTCTGAGGATCTACAACAGAAGTTTTTCAAGAATCTCTCAGAGCGGGCTGCTGGCATGATCCAGGAAGATTTGGAGATTATGGGCCCGGTGCGGCTGTCTGATGTGGAAAATGCCCAAAGGAGTATTGTGCGCGAGGTTAGACGTTTGGAGGCAGAAGGCAGGATAGTCCTGGCTGGCAAGGGAGGCGAAGATGTCCTGGTCTAAACAGGGGCGCCTATTTATCGGACAGCGTGTGACCTCACTGCAGGAGCAGGTCCAAGACTTCAGTCTGGATAGCAGCAAGGAGAATCAGCAGGAGTATCTCTCCCGGGTGCGGGACAGGGCCAGGGAAGAGGCTGAGCAGATTCTGGCCAGGACCAGGCAGGAGGCTGAGAGTATCCGCTCCGAGGCTTATGAGCAGGCCCTGAAAGAGGCCAGAGAGAAGTCAGAACAGGATCTGGCCCAGGAAAGACAAAGACTGCACAAAAGATTCCAGGCGCTTTTGGACTCCATACAACAGGACAAACAAAAGCTTTGGGTCAGACACCAGGAGGATATCCTGCAGCTTTTGGATCTGGCCCTGGAGAAGTGCGTCTCTGTATCCCTGCAGACAGACAAGAAAGATATCCTGAAAAATCTCCTGCAGGAGAGCTTGCAGCTATTGGAGAATCAGCAAGAGGTCCTGGTCAGGGTTCATCCAGAGGATCAGGCCTTGATGCAGGAAATGCTGCAAGAGGCCCAAAACAAGTATCCTGCCCTTTCTGGCTGGAGGGTGGAGAAAGACCAGAATCTGGATCCTGGAAGCCTGGTTCTGGAGAACCGAGAGAGCAAAATAGACAATTCTGTATCCAAAAGATGGGCAGCTGTGCGGCAGGTCTTGGAACAGCTGGCCTTAAACGGCAAGGAATAGTTGCCAGGGAAAGGCATGGATATCAAGGGAGGCTGTCAGCTTCTGCAGGATTTGAATCCTGTGCAGAGCTTCGGCAAGGTAAGCAAGGTAGTTGGTCTGATTGTAGAGGGCAAGGGGCTCAGGGCACCCTTGGGCTCCATTTGCCAGCTTATTGTGAACCAAGACAGCCAGGAATATATCCCTGCGGAAGTGGTGGGCTTCAGGGACGATTCAGTCCTGTTCATGCCCTATGGGGAGCTGCGGGGCATCAAGCCAGGCAGTCTGATCAAGAATTCCGAAACTCCGCCTTTATTCCCTGTGGGCAGAAACTTCCTGGGCAGAGCAGTGGATAGTTTTGGCCAGCCTTTAGACGAAAAGGGAATGATCCGACCCCAGCGCTTTTATCCTTTATACGGCCAGCCCATAAACCCTTTGCAAAGACCCTTGGTGGACACCCCTTTGGATGTGGGCATCAGATCCATAAATTCCCTGCTGACCCTGGGCAAGGGCCAGAGGATGGGCATAATGGCAGGTTCCGGAGTGGGCAAGTCCACTTTGATGGGCATGATTGCCCGCTATACCCAGGCTGATGTAAATGTTATCGGCCTGGTGGGGGAGCGGGGCAGAGAAGTGCGGGAATTCATGGAGAGTGCTCTGGGCGAGGAAGGCATGTCCAGGTCAGTGCTGGTGGTGGAAACCTCGGACAAGAGCGCCCTGGTCAGGATGCGGGCTGCCTACGCCTGCACTGCTCTGGCTGAGTACTTTCGGGATCAGGGCCTGGATGTGATTTTGATGATGGACTCTGTGACCAGGTACGCCTTGGCCTCCAGGGAGGTGGGCTTGGCCGCAGGTGAGCCACCCACTACCAGGGGCTATACCCCTTCTGTATTCGCTCAGCTGCCCAGGCTTCTGGAAAGGGCAGGAAAAAGCAGGCAGGGCAGCATTACTGGCATCTATACCGTTCTGGTGGAGGGAGATGATTTTAATGAGCCTGTGGCTGACGCGGTACGTTCCATTCTGGATGGACACATTGTTTTGGACCGCAAGCTAGCAGATCAGGGCCACTATCCCAGCATAAATGTCCTGCAGAGCGTGAGTCGTCTGCGCTCCGAGCTGGTGCCCAAGGAGGTGCTGCAGGCAGGAAACAGGTTGACCTCCCTGCTGTCTACCTACAACAGGGTGGAGGATATGATCAATATAGGGGCCTATACTCCAGGTTCCAGCACAGAGATAGACGAAGCTCTGCAGAAGATTGGGCCCATCCAGAAATTTCTGCAGCAGGATGTCCAGGAGCGCAGTCCCTTGGAAAAGTGCTTTGCAGGACTGCAAGGGTTGGTCTCAGGTCAGGGCCAGGGATAGGGCATGTCCGGATTTTTGCTGGCCGGGACCCACAGCGGATGCGGCAAGACCCTGGTGAGTCTGGCCTTGATGGCTTATTTGCGCCAGCAGGGACTAAAGGTGCAGCCTTTCAAGGTGGGTCCGGATTTTATAGACCCTGGGCATCATCAGGCCATCTGCGGCAAGGCCAGCCACAATCTGGATGGCTGGATGCTCTCCAGGTCGAGCAACTTGGAGATATTCAGGCGTTATGGCGGGTCTGCTGATGTCTGTGTGGTGGAAGGGGTCATGGGCCTATTTGATGGCTTCTCCCCGGTGCAGGAAAGCGGAAGCAGCGCCCAGATGGCTAAGTGGCTGGGGCTGCCGGTGTTTTTGGTCCTGGATGCCAGGTCTATGGCCAGGTCTGTGGCAGCCGTGGTGCAAGGCTTTGCAAATTTTGATCTAGATCTGGATCTGGCCGGAGTCATCTGCAACCGTGTGGGCAGCCAGGGGCATGCAGACCTGCTCAGGCAAAGCCTGGAGCATTATCAGCTGCCCCCTGCTGTGGCCTTTTTGCCTTCTGAAAGTGGCCTGGAGCTGCCCTCCAGGCATCTGGGACTGGTCACTGCCCAGGACAGGGGCTGGGCTGCAGAGGAGCTGCAGACTTTGGCTGTCTGGCTGCAAGAAGGCCTGAGAGAAGAGCTGTTCTACCCCATTCTGGACTCCCGCCAAAAGCCAGTCTCAGTCCCGGAGCAAGCAAGACGGCCTGCAAGGGATGGGATCAAGACCAAAAAACAGGCTTCCAGGGTCAGAATGGGCGTGGCCAGGGATCAGGCCTTTTGCTTCTATTACCAGGAGAATCTGCGCCTGCTGGAGCAGGCAGGGGCAGAGCTGGTCTTTTTCTCCCCTCTGCAGGATATCTCATTGCCCCAGGGATTGCAGGGGATATACCTGGGCGGGGGGTATCCAGAACTGTGGGCCAGGGAGCTGGCAGCCAACATGCAAATGCGCAGCCAGATACTGGATTTCGCCTGTCAGGACAATGTGATTTACGCTGAATGCGGCGGGTTCATGTATTTGATGCAGTCCATTACAGATCTAGAAGGCAGGGAGCATCCCATGGCCGGATTTTTCCGGCTGCAGGCCCAAATGTGTGAAAGGTTCCAGGCTTTGGGTTATAGGGAGGTTACCCTGCAGCAGGACTGCTCTTTGGGCTGCAAGGGCAGTGTCCTTAAAGGCCACGAGTTCCACTACTCCAAAATCTGGCAAAGCCAGGAGGCTTGCGCAAGTATCTATGCGGTTCAGGACCGCAAGGGCAAGGCCAAGTCCAAGGCAGGGTGGAACAAGCAAAATGTCCTGGGCTCTTACATCCATCTGCACTTTGCCAGCCTTGCTCAAGCTGCAGAGAATCTGGTAAGTGCTTGTGCTTTAGGGCAGGGGGCGATTTAGCCTGGAAATGTTCATGTCTTGCACAAGGAGTCGTATCTACAACCCTGGCCCAGGCTTGCCTGCAGACCTCAAGGGCGCGCTGGATCAGGAGGAGTGCAGTGCAGCAGGATTCAACTACTGGCACATTTAATGCGGACCAATCCGGGCAACTGGCCCTGGTCACCGCCAGCAAGAAGGAAATGCGCCACGCCTTGCCTGCTGAGGATCTCTCCTTGCTGCGCATAGGAGCGCCTTTTTCATCTTCCAGTTACCCGGGCCTGCTCTTGCTGGCTACAGGCCTGGGGCCTATCAACTCCGCCCTAACCCTGGGCAGACTCCTGGGTCAGGGGATTCGGCTTCAGGGGGTTGTCAATCTGGGCCTGGCAGGCAGCTTTGACCTGGACAGGATGGGTATCGGTCAGCCTGCCCTGGTGAGCACAGAAATCTGCCCAGAGTTCGGGCTCAGATTCAAGGACCGGGTGGATCCTAGGGGCTTGAAATGGGGTCAGGGCAGGCTGGGTTCCAGGATAGTCTGGGAGCGGCTGGAGCTGGAACCAGAGTCCCAAGCGGCTCGGATGGGTGTTCAGCTGCCTGGGCACTGGCCTTTGGCCCATAGCCTGACAGTCTTGGGGGTGACCGCAGACAGGGATCTGGCTTTAGAAATGCAGCATAGACACCAGGTCCAGCTGGAGAATATGGAGGGCTTTGCCCTGGCCTGGGCCTGTTTGAACTCCGGGGTACCATTTTTACAGGCCAGAGCAGTCTCCAACCTGGTAGGTTCCAGGGAAAAGCGGCACTGGGACATGCAGACCGCTTTGCAGGTCCTGGCTGGGATGCTGCGCAGTCTGCTCCTGGGCCGGTCTTGAAAACTCCTTGCCTAAACCTTTGTTTATGGTTTATTAGAGCAGGCCATGCAGGATCTTTACGCCTACTTCCAGTACCAGCTGCCCCGGGTGGAGCAGAGTCTGCAAGACCAACTGCAGACCCTGAATTCCACTGTCAGGCCGGTGGCCAACCATATCCTGCAGGGAGGGGGTAAGAGGCTGCGACCCATTCTCTGCGTGCTCACCGCAGAGGCCCTGGGCAGCAGCAGAAAGGATATATACCCACTGGCCTCTGCATTGGAGCTTATCCACTCCGCTACCCTGTTGCACGATGATGTCTTGGACAAAGCCCAGTTCAGGCGCGGCAATCCTGCAGCCCATGAAGTCTTTGGCATCACCCAGACCATATTAGCAGGGGATGCCTTGTTGGCCCTGGCCAACAAGGTGGTCACCAGTTTCGGTAGTGTGGAGCTGGTCTCCTGTATCTCGGAGGCTATCTATCATACAGCAGCTGGCGAGGTCCTGGAAATCCAGCGTATGCAGCAACCCAACCTGTCCTGGGCTGAGTATCTGGAGATCATCAAGGGCAAGACAGGCTATCTTATTCAAAACAGTTGCCTAAGCGGGGCGATCCTGGCTGCATCCAGCCCTGCACAGCAAGACGCAGCAGCCAGATTTGGTTTTAATTTGGGTGTAGCCTTTCAGCTGGTGGATGATGCCTTGGACTATTCCTTGAGCAGCAAAGAGGCGGGCAAGCCCTTGGGCGGGGATCTGAGAGAGGGCAAGCTCACCCTGCCTTTGATCCTGTTTTTGGAGAGGCTGGATCCAGGGCAGCGCGAAGGGCTTTTGGCCAGGATTAAGGAGCAGGGATTATCCAGCCAAGAACAGGACTGGATCCTGGAACAGATTCGGGAGCTGGGCCTGGACATCAGGACCAGACAGACTGCTGGACAATATCTGCAAAAGGCTAGGGAAGCGGCCTTGAGTCTTCCGCAAGGGGCCAGCAGGAGTCTTCTCCTGGATATGGTGCGCTATATCCAGCAAAGGGAGTCCTGAGCTGGGCATTTGGGCCTGGTTTTTCAGATCCCTCTTAAATGTCCTTTTGCCATTGGTTCAGACAGGGAAGAATTCCAGGCTGGGCTGCTCCTGGATAAGGCCATGTCTGGATAGCTCCTGATAAAAGCGCTCTAGTCCCTGCAGCTCCCTGTCCTCTAGATCAAACACCAGGCCCTGGAAGTAGTCCCGCATCTTTCCTGGTTCCAGGACACTATTCTTTGCTGCCATTCTGGACAGCAGCCCTAGATGGGCCTGACCCCACTTCTTGGATTCAAGCAGCTGCAGTACTCCTTGGCTTAGAGCTTCCGGATCCTGCCTCCAAGCGCTTTTCTTGGCTATCCAGACCCCAAAGATAAATGGCAGTCCGGTCCATTCCAGCCAGGCCTGGCCTAGGTCCAGATGCCAAGGGTATTCAGGGTGCCTGCGCAAGAGCAAGGCCTCATCTCCGATGGCCAGAAAGGCCACAGGGGGAATTTTGTCCTGCAGACGGCTCCAGATGTCCCCGGTCTGGTATCCAGGCCTTATCCTGTATCTGGACTGCAGGAGCATCTTGAGCAGGGCTGCAGAGGTGTGGGTCTGGCTGCTTAAGAGTATGCTTTTGTCCCCAAGCTGATTTACAGGTATTTTGCTTAGCAAAAGCACGCTTTGCACCGGACCTTGACTGCCTATGGCCAGATTGGGCAGCAGGAGATAATCTGCATGGTTTCTAGCGTATTCGATGCTGGAGGCTGCGCTAAGCTCCAGCAGCCCCTGGGACATAAGGGTGTTTAGCTCTGCCGGAGTGCCGGAGACGATTTGGAAGCTGTGGCTCACAAACCCCTGCTCCAAGGCGTAATACACTGGCAGGACGTTCAGGTAGCTGATTTTGCCCAGTCTTGGTTTGCTTGCGTAGATCATGCCGAATTGGGCTCAGGCCGGGGTGTAGTCCATCTTCCTTTGTCTGGGTGTGAATCCTGCCTGGCTTATATTATGCTGGATCTCAGACTTGTCCATTCTGAACCTGACTCCGGATGCAGCTACCACGTTTTCTTCGATCATGGTGGAGCCGAAGTCGTCTGCTCCGAAAAACAGTGCCAGCTGCCCGATCTTAGCACCCATGGTCACCCAGGAGGCCTGCAGGTGTGCAAAGTTGTCCAGGAAGAGTCTGCTCACTGCCAGCAGACGAAGATACTGCACACTGCTGGTTTCCCTGGCCTGGAGCTTGGTGTGCTTGGGCTGAAAGGTCCAGGGGATGAAGGCGGTGAAGCCCTGGGTCTTATCCTGCAACTGGCGCAATCTAAGCAGGTGCTGCACCCTTTCATCCAGGGTCTCTATATGGCCGAACATCATGGTGGCTGTGGTCCTAAGGCCCATCCAGTGGGCTAGGCGCATAACTTCAATCCACTGCTCAGTGCTGCACTTGTTAGGGGCTATTTTTTGGCGCACCCGGTCCACCAGGATCTCTGCTCCACCGCCAGGTATGGAGTCAAGGCCGCTGGCCAGCAGCCCTTCCAAGATCTTGGCTGGAGTGGTCTGGTTGATGCGAGCGAAGTGCACTATCTCTGGCGGGGAGAAGGCGTGGATGTGCAGGCCTGGGAATTTGGCTTTGATGTTTTGCAACACATCTTGGAAATATTTAAGATCCAGGCTGGGATGATGGCTGCCCTGTAAAAGGATCTGGGTGCCTCCCAGCTCCAAGGTCTCCTGGATCTTGGCCTCCAGATCCTCCTGGCTCAGGAGGAAACCCCCAGGCTTTTGGGGCTCATGGTAAAACGCGCAGAACTTGCAGCCGCAGACGCAGATGTTGGAGTAGTTGATATTGCGGTCCACAACATAGGTCACCACAGGAGTGGGGTTATGTCGGAGTCTGATGCTATGCGCAGCCTGGGCCAGCTGATGCAGCTCAGCCTCCTGCAGAAGCAAAAGGGCCTGCTCAGGGGTTAGCCTTTGGCCTGCAAGTGCCTGTTCCAGGATTGCTTGCCAGTTTTTCACGCTGAATGTACTTTTTGGAATTTTGCGTTTCTCTGCACAGGCAAGAGACCGCAGTCCTGGATCATCTCCTCCAACTCGAGTCTGCTCAGGACTTGGGGAGATTCAGCCCCTGCCATATGTCCGATTCTCTCCTCCACTACTGTGCCGTCCAGGTCGTCAGCCCCCCAGTACAAGGCGGCCTGGGCCTGCTTTAGGCCCAGCATGACCCAGTAGCTCTTGATATGGGGAATATTGTCCAACAGGAGTCTAGAGATGGCGATGGTCTTTAGCTCCTCCAGGCCAGTGATCCTGGTTACTCCCTGCAAGCTGTTGTTTTCTGTTTGAAAAGGCAAGGGGATAAAGCATAAGAAACCTTGGCTTTCATCTTGCTGCCTGCGCAGCTGCAGGAGATGTTCCAGCCTGTGCTTCACTGTCTCCAGGTGGCCGAAGAGCATGGTACAGTTGGTCTGTATGCCCAGATTGTGGGCAGCAGCGCAAATCTGCAGCCATCTTTGCCCACTGATCTTGGTGGGGCAGATCCTGGAGCGAACCCTGGGAGCAAAGATCTCTGCCCCACCTCCAGGCAGCATCTCCAGGCCTGCCTCCTGCAGCCTGCGCAGGATTTGTTCCGGCTGCAGGCCTTCCTGCCTGGCGAAATGGTCTATCTCCACAGCAGTGAAGCATTTGAGCAAGGCCTCTGGCCTTAGTTCCTGGGCCAAGGTCAGCAGGTCCAGGTAATAATCCAAGCCAAGGTCCGGATGGCAGCCGCCCACAATATGTATCTCAGTGACGGGCTGCTCCAGATTAGACCGGAGTTTATTCCTGATCTCCTCCAGGCCCAGCTCAAAGGCTCCGTTTTGACCCCTTTGCCTGCGGTAGGAGCAAAACAGGCAGCGGTTGACACAGACATTGGTATAGTTGATCTGCTGGTTCAAGACATATGTGGTCTGTTTGCCATGCAGCCTGGTGCGCTGCAAGTGGGCGAGCTGGGCTAGGAGCAAGGGGTTTTCGCAGTCCCAGAGCCTGAAGGCCTCCTGCAAATCCAGCCTTTGCTGGTTTTGAACCTTGTACAGGATGTCCTCTAGGCCGTGGGACTTATATAGATAATAATCCAGCATAGGCAGTTTCCAGGTAGGGGATGGTGACTAAATTTCAACCTAAGCCATGCCTGTGCAGGTGTCAAATAGGCTTTTGCAAGACCGCAGTCCAGTTAACTGCAGGAAAGTTTGAACTCGGGATTGCTTCTTGCCTCTCATTTCGCTATCAATGGTCCCTATCCAGGACCTGAGAGTGCAATAGTTCAGGGTTCCAGGTTTAGATAAAAAGGCGTATAGGGTATGCAACAGCTGGTTATTGTTCTTCTGGCCTCCTGGCTGGCTGGGGCCACCGCTTTTCTGGGCGCGGTCATCGGCAGGCTCGAGGGCAGTGCGGAAACAGAACTCAAGCAGGAGCTGGTACACGGTATTATAGCCTTTGGGGGTGGTATTCTGTTGGCAGCAGTGGCCTTGGCCCTGGTGCCTGAAGGCATGAATAACTTGAGTGCACTGCCTTTGACAATAATCTTTTGCACAGGGGGAATAATATTTTGCAGGATAGATGCACATCTGGCAAGCAAGGGAGGCAGCAAGGCCCAATTTCTGGCCATGCTCATGGATTTTGTGCCAGAGGCGATATCCCTGGGCGCGGTTTTTTCCCACAATCGCGACCTAGGCATAGTATTGGCCGTATTTATTGGAGCCCAGAATCTTCCCGAGGGATTTAATTCCTTTCGAGAGCTTGTGGCTGCAAAACTAAAATCAGGCCAGGCCATGCTGTTGCTTTTGGCTGCCAGCCTTTTGGGCCCCCTTGCTGCCTGTGCAGGCTATTTCCTTCTACAGGGACAGGCCCAGTTGACTGCAGGCATTATGATTTTTGCCAGCGGCGGCATCATCTATCTGATCTTCCAGGACATTGCCCCGCAAGCCTCAATGCTGCGGCATTGGACTCCCCCCTTGGGTGCGGTGCTGGGCTTTACAGTGGGCATGCTGGGCCAGGCAATTTTGGGCTAGATGGGCTGCGAATGATTGCCAGGATGCATGGTAGGAATCTAGGGCCTGGGAGAAAGGAGGGGTTATGTCCTCAGAGAAAAGTATCAGCCTGGGCATTTCTCCATGTCCGAATGATACCTATATTTTTTACGGCCTGCTGCACGGCCTGGTGGACTTAGAGGGCATAACCTTCCAGAGCGTGCTTGCTGACGTGGAGTCCCTGAACCAGATGGCCTGCAGGCAAGGGCTGGATGTGGTCAAGCTAAGCGTTGCTGCCTATACCCAGGTGCAGGAGAACTACCATCTTTTAGGTGCAGGCGGGGCATTGGGCTGGTGCTGCGGACCTTTGCTGGTTAGCAGAAGGCCCTGCTCATGTGAAAAACTGGAGCAGGCCAGGATAGCAGTACCAGGCAAAATGACCACTGCCTGCCTGTTGCTGGGGCTTATGGGCTGGCACCAGGGAAAGAGGCTGGAAATGGATTATGCCCGGATCCTGCCTGCTGTGGCCAAAGGAGAAGCTGATGCTGGCTTGGTGATCCACGAGGGCAGGTTCACTTATGCCCAGCACGGCCTGCATCTGGTGCTGGATCTGGGCCAGTGGTGGGAGGAGGAAACCGGGCTGCCTCTGCCTTTGGGGATTATTGCCTGCCACAAGCGCCTGGGTCAGGAATTTGTGCCCTGGATGGAATCCAGGATCCGCAAAAGCCTGGATCTGGCCCGGAAGAGCCCTGATCTGGCCTGGGAGTTTATCTGCTCCCAGGCCCAGGAGATGGACCCAGGAACTATTCTGCGGCACATCGAGACCTTTGTCACTGAGTATTCCTATGATCTGGGACAACAGGGCCAGAGGGCGTTAGAGGTCTTGCTGCAGCAGGGCTCGGCTTTGGGCAGCAAAGGCTAAGGTCATCTCTGCTCCCCAAGGCTGGGATCAAAGGGATGGGCAAGGTGCTAGGGCTAATTTTAGGGATACAGCAGGACCCAGGCATAGCTAAGGCAGAGACAGCTCCAGCCTAACCAGGCCAATAGTGCGCAGCCCACTGGGCTTAGCTTGAGGCGCATGGGGTGCTGGCTGCGCAGCAGTCGCAGGCCCAAGGCTATTCCTGCTACCAGGAACAGCAAAGCCCCAGCCACCAGGAACTGTTCCAGGGTGTTCTGCAGTAATTTCTGCCAGGGTCTTAGCCGGAAAAAGACCAGGGCCCAGAAAGGGATCTGCAGGATAAACACCAGGGACCACTTGGCTGCCAGGTGCTGGGCAAAGCGATAGTAGTCACGGCCGAAGTCCTCTTTTGTCCTGCGCAGCAGGAAATAAAGCATAGCTCCCAGGCCGCAGGCGCCCAAGGCCAGGCAAAGGAACTGTCCCAGCAGGCTCCAGAACAAATAGGGCTGCTCTGGCAAAAGTAGCTGCTGCCAGGAGGGGCTGGTTGCACTTGCCTCTACAGGCAGCTTGAGCACCCAGAGTTTCAGGTTCAGGCTGCTTAAGACAAAGAACCAAAAGCCCAGGGCACTGAGCAGGGCTAAGGTCAGACGCAGCCATTTCTGCTGCTTGAGGCTCTTCCAATACAAGACCAGCAAGCCCAGTATTGCTCCACCCCAGAGGAGTCCTGCCAAAGGCGGATATACAGCCTGCGTATTGAAGACTTGGGGCCAGAATTCCAAGGGCAGCTGCAGAAGGTAGGCAGCCAGGGCTAGACAAAATAAGATGTACAAAACCAGGCAGGCCAGACCCATTCTGCAGATTTGCAGGGCAAAGTTGTCCAGGAGCCTGAGCCCTTTTAGCCTAGCTTGGATCTGGCTTATGGCCGCGATCAAGGGTGCTGCACAAAAAGCCCCGAGCAGCATTCCCCCCAGGGCTAGGACTGCACAGGAAA
>JBNJDO010000019.1:0-28366 GCA_051744965.1 Thermodesulfobacteriota bacterium
GCTGAGGCGGGCTGAAGCCTACAGGGCAGAATTTATCCCTGTGCACACCAAATAGAACAGTCTTTCTGTCAGGTGCTTGCAGATCCTGGAGCCTGCGGCCAGGTTAGCCTTTCTGCTGTTTGTCCTGGGACTTGTCAGAATCCAGCTTCTGGTCTTGATCCTTTTGTTGCTCCTGGCTGTTGATGTCTATCTCCTCAGGTTCTCCAGTGGCCTTTTTGAAGTTTCTGATGGCCCGGCCCATACCAGAGCCGATCTCCGGAAGCTTGTTGGCCCCGAAAATGACCAGGATGATGACCAGGATGATGAGCAGCTCAGGGATTCCAATGCCGAACATAGTGCCTCCTGATATGCAAAGAGTTTCTTGTTAATTGATCTGCAATCTGTAACCTTTTTGCTTGCCAAGTGCAATAAGTAATAACCTGGCCAGGCGATCCTGGCCATGCTTGGGCAGTCTTGCTGATTCGGCTTGAGGCTTTGAGCCGGGCCTGGGGGTGCCTGCAAATTCAGGATAGGAAGCTTTATATGACGCTGATATATTTCCCTTGGATGCATACTGAGCTTTTGCCGGGGCTGCCTGGGGACCAGGTCTGCCTGCTGGACCCTGGTTTGGATCAAGGAGGGGCTGGACAAGGAGCTCCGGGTTTCTGGCAGCCTGCAGGGCTGACCCTGCAGGGAGAAAGAGCTCAAGCATACCTGCAGCAGGTGCAATCCCTGGCTTTGCAGTATCGCGATCCTAAGGAGCTGACCCTGCAGGCCTGGGATGGCAAACCGCCCTTGTTCGCCCAGACCTCTGCTGCCTTGGCCTCAGAATTTAGGCAAAGACTGGATCCAGAGCAGGAAGGCAAAAGTGAGGCCACCCAGGACTACGCCCTGCAGGCCCAGATGGTGCTTTTGCTGGCCTGGGACCTGGAGGAGCAGATCCTGGAGCAGGGCAGGCTGGAGCAGAATCTGGAAGATAAATGGCAAAGTCTGCAGGATATGCTGGGTGCAGATGAGGAACAGCCGGATTATTTTCCAAGCGGAGGCTTGTTTCGCAAGGGCACTGCCCCTGCCATGGAGCTTGCCTCCTGGCCTGGGCTCCTGGCCTGGTTTCTGTTCTTTGTGCAGCCTGTAGACTGGCTGTATGTGGATCTGGACTGGATCTACCAGGAGTGGCAAGAGCAGGGTCTTTTGCCTGAGGCCTTGCTGCCAGAGGAGGAAAGGGAGCTGGGCCTGCAGGAGGGCACGGGCAAGTGGAAAAAGCTGCGCGCAAAGGGCCGGGATCTTGTCCTGGGCAGCTCAGGGAAAAAGGACAAGCCCTGGCTGGAGCAGGAGTACAAAGTGCTTCTGCCCACTGGATGAGTAGCTGCAGCTGGCAGATGACTTGCTTGCAGCCGGTGAAAAAAGGCGGCCAGTACATGACAGAGAATATCAAGGGCAAGAAGGGCATAATCTTTGATTGTGATGGGGTGCTGATCGAGTCCAGAAAGGCTAATCAGACCTTTTATAACTTGATCTTGCAGGCCTTGGGCCTGCCTGTTATGTCCAGACAGCAGGAGGACTATGTACATAGCCATACTGTGCAGGAGTCCATAAGGCATATTGCCCCTGAATCCAGATTCCAGGAGGCCCTGGATGCAGCCAGGAGGATATCCTACACCAGTGTGCTTCCCCATATAGAGCTGCAGCCAGGACTTATGCAGCTGTTGCAGACCCTGCGGGATAAGGGGATTTTAAGCGGCATCAACACCAATCGCACCAATACCATGGAGCTTATCCTGCAGAGATTTGCCCTGGAAGATTATTTCCAGCCAGTGGTGACCTCCAACCTGGTCAGCAGGCCCAAGCCTGCTCCGGAAAGCCTGTTCAAGGTTTTGGACAGCTGGGGGCTGGATGCAAAGGAAGTGGTCTTTATCGGTGATTCCCAGGTGGATGCCCAGGCTGCTCAAGCCGCAAACATTGATTTTTGGGCCTATAAGAATCCCCAGCTGGAGGCAGAAGTGCATGTCTTTGATTTTGCATACCTGAGCCAGGTGCTGAGAGTGGAGTTCTAGAGGGAGAGAAGGCGCTAACCCCAGATGCCAAGGAGGCTGCATGTTTATCCTGTCCAATTTTCTGCTTGCCATAGCTGAGATCCTGAATGCCCTATTGAGCATCTACTTCTGGATCATTATTATTTCCGCAATCCTGTCCTGGGTGAATCCAGACCCTTTCAATCCTGTGGTACGCATCCTGCGCAACCTGACTGAGCCTGTGCTTTATCGGGTGCGCAGCTGGCTGCCCTTTACTATGGTTGGAGGCATAGATCTCTCCCCTATAGTAGTTTTGCTGGGTATTCAGTTCGTAAAGATCTTTTTGGTGCAAAGCATCTCCCAGATGGCTATGGGCATGTAACCCAGCAGGGGTGCATAGTTTGGCTGATCTGCCTGAATATGTAATGCAAAAGGGCCAAAGCTGTTATCAACTGTTGCTCTGGGTGCAGCCTGGGGCCAAGAAGACCGCCATTGCGGGATCCTATCAGGGCAGACTGAAAATCAAGCTCAGTTCCAAGCCTGTGCAGAACAGGGCCAATCAAGAGTTGCTCAGTTTTTTGGCAGCCAGGCTGGGATTGAAAAAAAATAACCTCGCCCTGGAGAGTGGACAGGGAAGTAGAAAAAAGGTAGTTTCCATATCAATAATGGAAGAACCTGATTGGGATGTATTGGGGTATTAAATACCGAGGAGGGTTAAACCATGGAGCAGTATGAATTGGAGCTGATAGCCAAGTACGGTGAAATGGACGAGGAATTGAGCCTGCTTTGGCAAAAGCATCTGGAATACGAAAAACAGCTGGAAAAATTTGACAATAAGCGCTATCTGACTCCCCAGGAGGAAAGCGAGCTGAAAATGATCAAGAAGAAGAAGCTGGCCGGAAAGACCAAGATTCAGAATATCCTGGAAAAGTACCGGCAGCAGGAGGTTGGAAATGAGGCTTAAAGGGGCCCAAATCCTGCTGGAATCCTTGAGACAGGAAGGAGTGGAGACGATCTTCGGTTTCCCTGGCGGAGCTGTGATCGACATCTATCACGAACTGCCCAATTATCCCCTGCAGCATGTTCTGGCCAGGCATGAGCAAGGGGCTGTACATGCGGCTGACGGATTTGCCCGGGCTAGCGGCAAGACCGGTGTGGCTCTGGTGACTTCAGGTCCTGGGGCTACGAACACTGTAACCGGCATTGCCACCGCATACATGGATTCTGTGCCATTGGTGGTCTTTACCGGCCAGGTGCCCACCAGATTGATAGGAAACGATGCTTTCCAGGAAGTGGATATAGTGGGCATCACCAGGCCTTGCACCAAGCATAACTACTTGGTCAAGGATGTCCGGGATTTGGCCAAGATCATCAAGGAGGCATTTTATATTGCCCGCTCCGGCAGGCCTGGACCTGTGCTGGTGGATCTGCCCAAGGATGTCATGGCTGCGGCAACAGAATTTCATTATCCTAAACAGGTCAAGCTAAGGAGCTACAACCCCAACTATCAGCCCAACATTAAACAGGTACGCAAAGCAGTGCAGCTGATCAAAGAGGCCAAGCAGCCGGTGATCTTTGCTGGCGGAGGGGTTATAATCTCCAATGCCCATCAGGAGCTGACTTGGCTGGCCCAAAACCTGCAGGTCCCGGTTACGAATTCCATGATGGGCCTGGGGGGATTCCCAGGCAATGATTCCCTTTATTTGGGCATGTTGGGTATGCACGGGACCTACGTGGCCAACATGGCGGTGAACAATGCTGACCTCCTGATCTCTGTGGGGGTTCGCTTTGACGATCGGGTCACAGGCAAGCTGGAGACATTCGCCCCCCAGGCCAAGCTGGTGCATGTGGACATTGATCCCACCTCCATCCGCAAGAATGTTTCTGTGGATGTGCCCATAGTTGCGGACTGCAAGCTGGCCTTGCAGGCCCTGCAGCAGGAGATCAAGCAGCAGATGCAGGAGCACAACTTTGCTGCAGAGTATTCCCAGTGGAGAGAGCGGCTGCAGCAATGGAACCAGGAGCATCCCTTGACCTACACTCAAAACGGCCAGGCCATCAAACCCCAGTTTGTAGTGGAAAAGCTCTATGAGCTGACCCACGGGGAAGCGATCATCGCCACAGAGGTGGGCCAGAACCAGATGTGGGCAGCGCAGCACTACAAGTACCACCAGCCCCGGACCTGGATCTCCTCAGGTGGCCTGGGCACCATGGGCTATGGATTCCCTGCTGCCATAGGGGCTCAGATAGCCTTTCCGGAGAAGCTGGTCATAGATGTTGCAGGAGACGGATCCATCCAGATGAATATCCAGGAGTTGGCCACAGCTGTCTGCAACAATCTCCCGGTGAAAGTGATCATCCTGAACAATAGCTATCTAGGCATGGTCAGGCAGTGGCAGGAGCTCTTTTATGAGCGCAATTACTGCTCCACCTGCCTGGAGTACAGTCCGGACTTTGTGCAGCTGGCCCAGGCCTATGGCGCAGAGGGCTACAGGATAGAGCAGGCCCAGGATGTGGAGCCTGTGCTGCGTAAGGCTTTGGCTTCTCCCAAAACCACTTTTGTGGAGGTCCTGGTGGAGAAAGAGGAGAATGTCTATCCCATGGTCCCGGCTGGGGCGGCTTTGAACGAGATGCTTCTGGTTTAGGCAAAAACGCGAAATCTTTTTTTGGAGTCTATTGTATGAGGCATACCTTGTCCGTCCTGGTGGAAAACGAGCCCGGAGTGCTATCCAGGGTTTCAAGCCTGTTCAGCGGTCGGGGCTTTAATATTGACTCCCTGAATGTTGCCCCCACCCTGGAGAGGGGAGTGTCCCTAATGACCATAGTCACCCAGGGAGATGAGCAGATAGTGGAGCAGATCCTCAAGCAGCTGCGCAAGCTGATCACAGTGATCAAGGTTGTGGATATGAACACTGTGCAGTGCGTAGAGAGGGAGATGGTCCTGGTCAAGCTAAACGCCACTGATCATTCCAGGGCAGAGATCTTGCGCATAGTGGATATCTTCCGCTGCAAGGTAGTGGATGTGAGCCCTACTGAGCTTTCTTTGGAAGCAACTGGGGACAGCGGGAAGATTCAGGCCCTGATCAATCTCCTGCAGCGTTTTGGCATCAAGGAGATCGCCAGAACCGGCGCAGTAGCCATGCGCAGGAGCATGCAGCTGTAAAGGCACTGGTATATTGTCTGATATAAAATGTCGCCCTTCCCTATACAAATCACAAATTATAGACAGTATCCAATATTCAAATTCAAAACCAGAAACAAAGACCTCCTGGTTTTGTTTCCTGGTTTTGCTTTTTTGTGAATCTGGTGTTATTTGGCATTTCCGCTTCTCGCTACAAGTGGATCAAAAAATCTGGCATCTGATGCACAGACAAATTGCCAAAATAAGCATGAAACTTATGCCGTTACCCACGGCAGCCAAGCAAGGAGGTGGCAATGCAGGTATACTACGACCAGGATGCTGATCCACAGCTTCTGCAGGACAAGACCATAGCCATTATAGGCTATGGCAGCCAGGGACACGCCCATGCCCAGAATCTCAAGGAATCCGGGCTGCGGGTGATTGTGGCCCAGCGTCCAGGCAGCAAAAATTATGAACTGGCCAAGAAGCACGGCTTTGAGCCTGTTTCTGCATCTGAGGCAGCCAAGAAGGCTGATCTGATCCAGATCCTGGTTCCGGATCAATACCAGCCTGAAGTATTTGAGCGGGATATCCTGCCTCAGCTTGGACCCAGCAAGACCCTGGTTTTCAGCCACGGGTTCAATATCCATTATCACCAGATCCTGCCCCCTGAGGATGTGGATGTGATCATGATCGCCCCCAAGGGGCCGGGGCATCTGGTGCGCAGGGAATATGAGACAGGGGCCGGAGTGCCTGCCTTAGTGGCTGTGCATCAGGATGCCAGCGGCAAGGCCCTGGATACTGCCCTGGCCTACTCCTGGGGTATAGGCTGTGCCCGGGCAGGTGTACTGCAGACCAGCTTTGCAGAGGAGACAGAGACTGATCTGTTCGGAGAGCAGGCTGTGCTCTGTGGAGGGGTCAGCGCCTTGATCAAGACAGGTTTTGAGACCCTGGTGGAGGCAGGCTACCAGCCGGAGCTGGCCTATTTTGAGTGCATGCACGAGATGAAGCTTATAGTGGATCTGCTCTATGAGGGCGGATTTGAGCTGATGCACTATTCCATTAGCGATACCGCGGAGTTCGGGGACTATGTCAGTGGTCCCAAGGTGATTGATGCCAGGGCCAAGGAGGCTATGCAAAAGATCCTCTCTGAAATCAGGGACGGGACTTTTGCCAGGGAATGGATCCTGGAAAATAAAGCGGGTACGCCTTCCTTTCTGGCCATGCGGCGCAAGGCGCATGAGCATCAGATCGAGGAAGTTGGTGCCAGGCTGCGGAAGATGATGCCTTGGCTGCAGAAATAGGCCTAGGCTGGATTGCAGGCCATCCAATAGGCCATCTGGAAAGCCTGGTCCGGGCAAGGGGTGGCCTTCAAATAATGGATGGCCTTTTTTTGTCATTATAGGCGAAGATATGAGTTGGCAGGGCTATTTGCATTGGCTGCAGGGCAGAAGACAGGTTTTTGAGCAAAGCCTAAAGCACAGGCCGGCATGGGTGGCCAGGGATGTGGCTGAAAGGAGCCTGTACAGCCTGCTGCGCACCAAGGCCTTGGCCCAGGCAAAGGGGGAGCAAGGAACATGGCAGGAGCTAAAGGAGTTTTTCCAGCAGGGCCTGTCCAGGGTGGAGGAGCTGGAGAAAAAAGGGACAGTGGAATGGCTGGAGTCTGAAGACCCCCAGGACCAGGATCAGCTGCAGCCCAAAGAGTTGTGGTCCAGGGCAAGGAAGCACTACCAAGGCGGGGAGCTGGAACAGGCCCAGAAGTTTTTTCTGCAGCTCTATTCCAGGGGCTACAGAAGCTATGCCCTTTTGGAGCATATCGCGGCTTGCGGCGAAGCCCTGCAGAAATGGTCTCAGGTGGTGGATGTTCTGGGCCGCAGTCTTATGGAAAACGAGTATCAAGCCCAGGAGAGGGCCCATCTATACTACAGATTGGCCCAGGCCCAGCTGCATTTGAGTCAGACCAGACAGGCCAGGGAAAGTCTGTGGCAGGTGCGCAGGCTGCAGCCGGATTTTCCAGGGTTGGAGGAGAAGTTGCAAGAGCTGGACAAGGGCAGACAGAAGGTCAAAACCAGGTACGATCTGCTCCTGGAGAGAAAAGTCCTGGATAAACAACAGCTGGAGCAGGCCCTGCAGCGGGCCAGGCAGGAGAACCAGGATGTGGACCAGATTCTGCTTGAGGATTACAACGTACCCAAGCAGGAGCTGGGCAGTTCCTTAAGCGTATTTTACGATGTAGACTTTGTGGCTTTTGACCCCAAAGCAGAGCCCCCGTACCAGGTATTTGAAAAAAGACGTCTGGATCCTGTCTTTTTGAAGCGCTACGGCTGGGTGCCCTATGCCCAGCAGGGCGGATCCATCGAGGTCCTGGTGAACAATCCCTTTGATCTGGGCAAGCTGGACGAGATCAGGTTTATCCTGGGCTCCAGCAGGGTGGAGCCCAAAGTGGCCTTGAGACGGGATATTGAGGCCTTTATTGACAGCTTTTTATCCGAGCTTGGCGGCGGCAGGGAGCTGACTGAGTTCGACCAGGAGGTGGAATCAGGGCAGGAGGGCGAAGAAGATGTGGCTGACCTGGAAGAGACTGTCACTGAAGAGGACAGCGAGGTGGTCAGATTGGTCAACGCCCTGTTGCTGGAGGCCTGGAAAAGGGGAGCCTCAGATATCCATATCGAGCCCAACACCCTCTCCAAGTATTGCTCCATCCGGTTCCGGGTGGATGGCTCCTGCCATGAGTTTCGCAAGCTGCGTCTGGGCCTGGCCAGGCCTTTGGTCTCCAGGATCAAGATCATGTCCAGGTTGGACATAGCTGAAAGGAGGCTGCCCCAGGACGGCAAGGTCAAGATACGACTGCCCCAGGTGGACACGCTGGTGGAGTTCAGGGTGGCCACCATGCCCACCATTGATGGCCAGGAGGATGTGGTGCTCAGGATCCTTTCCTCTGGCAAACCTTTGTCCCTGGAGCAGCTGGGGCTGGCGGAAAAGACCATGCAGTCCTTTCAGGAATGCATCTACCAGCCTTATGGCATGGTCCTGGTGGTGGGGCCCACAGGCTCAGGCAAGACCACCACCCTGCACTCTGCCCTGCACTATGTGAACACTGCGGACAAGAAGATCTGGACTGCAGAGGATCCGGTGGAGATCACCCAGGAAGGCTTGAGACAGGTACAAGTCAACTCCAGGATAGGTCTTAGCTTTGCTTCTGCCCTGCGCTCATTTCTGCGCGCTGACCCGGACGTGATCATGATCGGGGAGATGAGGGACAGGGAGACCGCACACATCGGAGTGGAGGCCTCGCTCACCGGGCACTTGGTCTTCTCCACCCTGCATACCAACTCCGCTCCAGAGACAGTGACCAGGCTTTTGGACATGGACCTGGATCCATTCAATTTCGCGGATTCCCTTCTCTGCGTTCTGGCCCAGAGGTTGTTGAAGACCTTGTGCCCTAAGTGCAAGCAGACCTACCGGCCCAGTGACTCAGAGCTGCAGGAGCTGCAAAAAGAGTTCGGAGAGAACTGGCAGGAGTATTTTCCCCAGTCCTTTCTGCAGAATCCTGTGCTGTACCAGGCCCAGGGCTGCAGGCATTGCCTGCAGGGCTACAAAGGCAGGACAGGGGTGCATGAACTCATGCTGAACAGCAGGGAGCTCAAGCCGCTTATCAAGCAAAGGCAGCCTACTGAGCAGCTGCGAGGAAAGGCGATACAAGAGGGCATGCTCAGCCTTAAACAGGATGGGCTGCTGAAGGTGCTTAAGGGAATTACTGATTTGGCGCAGGTCAGGGCTGTCTCTGGCAGGGACTGATATTGAGGTGGCGGAGAGGGAGGGATTCGAACCCTCGTGACGGGGTGACCCGCCAACCCGATTTCGAGTCGGGCCCGTTGCGACCAGACTTCGGTACCTCTCCGCTATTTGCGACGTCTAATCCGGAAAAAATCCCGCAGCAAAGCACTGCATTCATCCTGCAGCAGGCCTTCTGTATACCAGAATTCGTGGTTCAGCCAGTCCAAATCCTTTCCCACCTGCAGCCTGGAAACCACTGCTCCTGCCTTGCTGTCCCGACAGGCGAAGATCAGCCCACTGCACCTGGCCTGCACCAGACAGCCCAAACACATTATACAAGGCTCCAGGGTGCTGATCAAGATCGTGCCCTGCAAGCGATAATTTCCTGCTTTCTGTGCGGCCTGCCTGATGGCCAGGATCTCTGCATGGGCGCTGGGGTCTGATTGAGCAATGTTCCTGTTGCCTGCTGCAGCCAGTATTGCCCCGCTAGCATCAGCCACCACTGCCCCCACCGGGACCTCGCCCAGATCCGCGGCCAGGGCAGCCTCCTGCAGGGCCTGGCGCATCAGGCCAGGGCAATCAACCTTACCTGTAGGCCAATAAGCTTGCTGTTGCTTGGAGTCAAGGTCAGTCATTTTTGCACCAAGTTAAGTCTAAAGCGAAACTTGCTACGGCACCTGCGTCATCGCGGCGACAGCCGGAAGCTGAGAATGAACTGGATCCCGGATCAGCTCCGGGATGACGGTTGCGGTGTTGAGTTTAGAGTGTGGAAGTTTCTCTGTAGACTTAAGGGCTTGCCCTGCAAGTAATCCACTGCATTGGAAAAGATGGAGATGCCCCAAGGGTGGCCAGAGCAGTCTCTGGTCCAGCAGGGGTGATTGGTGGCGTGGTTGTAGGCCTCTGGATGGGGCATCAGGCCCAGGATCCTGCCTGTAGGATCGGTCAGCCCGGCGATGGCCAAGGGAGATCCATTAGGATTGTCTGGATAGTCCTGGGTGGGTCTGCCCTGGGCATCGGTATACTGCAGGGCGATCAGGCCTTTTGTTTGCAGGCTGGAGAGCAGGTCCTTGTCCTTGGGGATCAGCTTGCCCTCTCCGTGGCGCACCGGGAGGTAAAGGTCCTGCAATCCAGCACAGAATACGCAGTTGCAGGCTGGGCTGCATTTCAGTCTTGCCCAGCGGTCCTCGAATCTGGCGGAATCGTTGTGGCTAAGACTCACACCGGGAGTGTAGTCCTGCTCTATATTGGGCAACAGGCCCAGCTTGACCAAGAGCTGGAACCCGTTGCAGATGCCCAGGATCAGCCCGCCCCTGGCCTGCAGTGCTTTTATTTCCTGCAAGATGCTGTAGCCGGATTTGGTCCTGGAGAATCTAATCCTTGCGGCAGCTGCCTGGGCAGCACCCAGATGATCTCCGTCCAGAAACCCCCCGGGGAAGATCAGGAGATTGAAGTTTGCAATGCAGACCTCTTCAGTCAAAAGCTCGGAGAAATGGGCTGTTTGTACCTGGTCAGCGCCTGCCATGCTTGCGGCATAAGCTGTCTCCCTTTCGCAATTGGTACCGTATCCGGAAATGATTAGTGCTTTGGCCTGGTCCATGCCCTGCTTCCTTGAGCTGGTTGAGGATTTGCCTGGGGCAGGTAGGGATGTTAAACCGGGCCTTGTTGATAGTCAATGCTTGTCTGTCTAGTCTTGCTGGAAGCTAACCATTCAGCAGGCAGGCTTGCGCAAACTGCAGAGGCAGGGGCTTTAACCCCGGTTGGTTTTGCAGCGCATGGACTTTTGGCCTGGAAAGGGTTATAGGTTTGCGAGCCAAGGTAATGATGCAGTCAGTGCAAGAAGCAAAAAAGCAATTCGAGCAGGTATGAAGACCAAATTTATTTTCGTCACCGGCGGGGTGCTGTCCTCCCTGGGCAAAGGGTTGGCAGCTGCTTCAGTAGGCGCTTTGCTCAAGGCCAGGGGCCTTAAGGTAACCATCCAGAAGCTGGATCCGTATATCAATGTGGATCCAGGCACCATGAATCCCTTTCAGCACGGGGAGGTCTTTGTCACTGATGACGGGGCAGAGACAGATCTGGATCTGGGCCATTACGAGAGGTATCTGGGCCAGCCTATGTCCCAGAGCAACAACTACACTTCAGGCAGCATCTACCACTCAGTGATCAGCAAGGAGCGCAGAGGGGACTACCTGGGGGGCACAGTGCAGGTCATCCCCCATATCACGGATCGGATCAAGGAGATGATCTGCAGGGTGGTCCAGGATGAGGAAGATGTGGCCATAATCGAGATCGGCGGCACTGTGGGGGATATCGAAGGCCAGCCCTTTCTGGAGGCCATCCGGCAGATGCGCTCTGAGCTGGGCAAGGAGAATGTCTTGTATATCCATCTGACCCTGGTGCCTTACATCCGGGCGGCGGGAGAGCTGAAGACCAAGCCCACCCAGCACAGCGTGAAGGAGCTGCGCAGCATCGGGATTCAGCCGGACATCATCCTTTGCCGTTCAGAGGTGGAGCTGGTCCAGGACATCAAGTCCAAGATCGCACTTTTCTGCAATGTGGAGCCTGATGCCGTGTTTACTGCAGTGGATGTGCAAAGCATTTACCAGGTCCCCTTGGCGTTCTACAGCGAAGGCCTGGATCAGAAGATAGCCATAATGCTGCGCCTGCCAGCCAAGAATCCTGATCTCGCTCCTTGGCAGCAATTGATGCAAAGGCTCAATCATCCTGAGCACAGGGTCAGGATAGGTATTGTGGGCAAGTACGTGGACTTGAAGGAGGCTTATAAGAGCCTGCATGAAGCCTTGATCCACGCCGGGGTAGCCAACTCCTCTGCAGTGGATCTGGTTTATGTGAATGCAGAAGAATTGAGCCAGGCCAACCTGCAGGAGCGCATGAAGGGCTTAGACGGCATCCTGGTACCAGGAGGCTTTGGTTATAGAGGAGTGGAGGGCAAGATATTGGCCTGCGGCTTTGCCAGGGAGAATCAGATTCCCTTTCTGGGAATCTGTTTGGGCATGCAATGTGCTGTGATTGAGTTTGCCCGCAATGTACTGGGATTGTCTGAGGCCCATTCCAGTGAATTCGATCCAGAGACTCCAGATCCAGTCATCTATCTTATGACCAAATGGTACGACGTGCGCAGGCAATGCATGCAGGAAAGGAACCAGGATTCGGACAAGGGCGGTACCATGCGCCTGGGTTCCTATCCTTGCCTGCTTATGCAGGACAGCAAGGCCAGGGCTGCCTATGCTGCTGAACGTATAGACGAGCGGCACAGGCACAGGTATGAGTTCAATAAGGATTATGCTGAGCAGTGCCAGAGCCGCGGCTTGATCCTCAGCGGCTGCTCTCCGGATGAGACCCTGGTGGAGATAGTGGAGCTGCAGGACCATCCCTGGTTCTTGGGCTGTCAGTTCCATCCTGAGTTCAGGTCCAATCCCATGCATTCCCATCCCTTGTTCAGGGAATTCATCCGGGCGGCCCGGGAGCAGAGGAGCATCTGCGAAAACCAGGGGCAAACAGAAACTGTCCTGCATGAGGCCTAAATAATGTCCAGCCCAGATCCCTACCTGGCCAGTCAGAATGGCCTTTTTTTTATCCTGGGCCCATGTGTTCTGGAGAGCCTAGATTTGGCCTTGGATACTGCAAAGGCCTTGCAAGAGATTGCCAGCCGCTTGGATGTGTCTGTGATTTTTAAGAGTTCCCTGGATAAGGCCAACAGGACTTCCCTGCATTCCTTCAGGGGTCCGGGCTTGGATCAGGGCCTGGAGTGGCTGGCCAGGATCAGGCAGGAAACCGGGCTGCCTGTGACCACGGATATCCACCTGCCGGAGCAGGCCCAAACCGTGGCCCAGGTGGTGGATGTGCTGCAGATACCCGCCTTTTTGTGCAGGCAGACGGATCTGTTGCTGGCTGCAGCAAAGACCGGCAAAATTGTAAATGTAAAAAAAGGTCAATTTTTAGCCCCCTGGGACATGCAGCAGGTGGTGCAAAAGATATCCGGCCAGGGAAATTCCAGGATCTGGCTCACTGAGCGGGGCAGCAGCTTTGGCTACAACAATCTGGTGGTGGACTTCAGGTCCTTGCCTATTATGCAGGAAACAGGCCATCCGGTTATATTCGACGCCACCCACAGCGTGCAGCTGCCCGGAGGGAAAGGGGCCTGCTCAGGGGGGCAGAGGGAGTATGTGTCTGTACTGGCCAGGGCTGCGGTAGCAGCAGGCTGCCAAGGAGTGTTCATGGAGGTGCACCCTGATCCAGAGCAGGCCCTTTGTGACGGCCCTAACAGCCAGCCTTTGTCCAGTCTGGAAAGTCTGCTGCAGCAACTTTTGGCCTTGCAAGGAAGCCTGCATGTCAGCTGAAGTGGCCGCCTGGGCAGTCAAGATGCTGATTTGTGACGTGGACGGAGTGTTCACGGATGGGGGGCTTTATTATGATGCCTGGGGCAAGATCAGCAAGAGATTCCATGTTCAGGATGGACTGGGAGTGAAGCTGGCCCAAACCGCAGGTTTGCCAGTTGCTGTTATCACCGGATTGGAGTCAGAGGCTGTCAAGCTGCGCTTTCAGGAGCTGGGGGTGCAGGAATACCATGCAGGCAAGTTGGGCAAGCTGCAGACCTTACAGGATATATGCCAGCGCCATGATCTGGATCCTCTGCAGCTGGCTTATCTTGGGGATGATTGGGTGGATGCGCAGATCATGGGCCGTGTGGGCCTGCCCATGGCTGTGTGTAATGCCCAGCCGGAAATTTTGGGTATTTCTGCCTGGATCTCCAGCCTTGCAGGCGGTCAAGGCGCAGTCAGGGAGGCCATTCGCTTCATTTTGCAGGCCCAGGGCAAGTGGCAAGGGCTGTGGTCAAATTGGGTAGACTGAACAGGACAAGGGCCTTGCTTCTCTGGGCCTTGCTTTTGGTGGCAGGAGCTGTAGCCTTAGTCTTCTGGCTGGGCCAGGAAGAGCCAGGGCAGGATATCCTGCGGGAGATAGAGGTTACTGTCTCTGTGCAGGGCCTGGAGCTGGAACACGGTGCAAACGGGAAAAGGGCCTGGAGACTGACTGCTCCCAGCAGTGAATACAATCAGGAGGAGGCGGTATTTTACCTGCAAGAGCCCAGCCTGGAGTTCTTTTCTAGCCAACAGGAGGACCCCCTTGTGGTCCAAGCCAGCCAGGGCAGATTTGATCAAGACCGACAAAGCGCCAGCTTCACCCGTGGAGTACAGGCCAATTACCAGGATATGGTCCTGCAAGCAGAAGCTATGCAATATGTGCAAGAGCTGGGCTGGATAGTCTTCCAGGGGCCGATCTCCGCCTGGCATCCTTCCATGCAGGTCCTGGGCAGCCAGGCCAGGTTCGAGGTCCAAGAAGAGAGAGTGGTCTTCCTGGGACAGGTACAAGTGGAACTCATCAACACAGGAAGTTGAATAGGAAACAGCAAATATGTATATGAGCAAGGCAAGTTATGGCTTTTGCAGTAAGTTGATTACTGCCTTGGTCTTGGTGTTCTTGTTGTCCGGTTTGGCTCTAGCAGAGGAATCTGCCCAGAGTGAAATGGCTTTAGCAGGCGAGGATCAGGAAGACCCCACCAGGATCAGCTCCAGCAAGATGGTTTTCACCAGGGGAGATAACAAGGTGGAGTTTCTGCAGAATGTGCATCTGGAGCGCCCTGATCTGGAGCTGTGGTCCGAAAAGCTGACAGTCTTTCTGGCCTCTGAGGCTGAAGTGCAAGAGACAGGTGCTGGCCAGGATTTCGAGCGCTTGGAGGCAGAGGAAGAGGTCCGGATCAAAATGGAGGACAGGATTGCCACTAGCAACAGGGCTGTGTATGAGAGACAAAGTGAAACCCTGGTTCTGTATGGGGATGTAAAGATCCAGGAAGGGCAGAATCAGATCCAGGGCCAGAAGGTGACCATATATCTGCAGGAAGGCAGAAGCGAGGTCAGCGCTGGAGAAGATGGGGATCGGGTCCGGGCCTTGTTTTTCCCCCAGCAGGAGGAAGGGGAGTAGCCTGTATGCTGGCCGCGCGCAGGATCAGCAAGAGGTTCGGCCCCAGGCAGGTGGTGACTGAGATCGATCTGGATCTGGAGCAGGGGGAGATAGTGGGATTGCTGGGGCCTAACGGTGCGGGCAAGACCACCACCTTTTATATGCTGGTGGGCATAATCAAGCCCAGCCAGGGCCGGATAGAGTTGGGAGCAGAAGACATTACAGCCAGTCCGTTGCATGAAAGGGCCAGGATGGGGCTTAGCTATCTGCCCCAAGAAAGCTCGGTGTTTCAGAAGTTGACTGTGGCCCAGAACCTGCAGATCATCCTGGAATATACAGGCCTAAATCGTAAGCAGCAGAAAACAAGGCTGCAAGAGCTGTTGAAAGAGCTGGGCATAGCCAGGCTTTCTGAGCAAAAGGCCTTGCAGCTCTCAGGCGGAGAAAGACGCAGGCTGGAGATAGCCAGGGCCTTGGTGCGGCAGCCCAAGTTTATCCTGCTGGACGAGCCTTTCGCTGGAATTGATCCCCTGGCTGTGGAGGATATCCAAAAGATCGTGCTGGATCTGAAACAAAGAGGGATAGGCGTTTTGATCTCTGACCATAATGTGCGGGAAACCATGCATATCTGCGACAAGGTCCATCTGGTCTATGAAGGCAGGATCATCATGCAGGGTACTCCTGCAGAAATCGTGGAAGATGCCCAGGCCAGGCAGCTTTATCTGGGCCAGGAGTTTAGGCTGTAAGAGTCTGAGAAAATGCCCTAGGCCGATCTTCCCCTGACCCCTCTCGAGCTAGGGAAATGCCATGAAGGTCTTGATCCAAGTTCGAGACAAAGAAGAGCAATACCCTGGTTTCATGCATTATTTTGATTTTTGGTGTGCTGGGGTTTGCTTGGAGATTGTTTGTCGCAATTTGGAATTTGCGCATTCGTGGTCACTGTCGTAGTCGGAATCGATACTTGATGATGTTTACTTCATTTATTTGTTTGCATTGCATCCAGGTCTGTGGCAAAATATTTGCATTGAGAAAATTATATCAGAAAAGACAGGACGATAAGATCTAATTATGGCATTGGAACTGCGGCAGAACCTGAAGCTCAGCCAGCAATTGGTGATGACCCCCCAATTGCAGCAAGCTATAAAGCTTTTGCAGCTTTCCAGGCAGGAGCTGATGGATACTGTGCAGGAAGCCCTTTTGGAGAATCCCCTTTTAGAGGAAAGGCAAGTTGAGCAGGAAACAGAGGAAAATCCAGAGGCCCAGGAGTCTGCGGAAAAGTTCCAGAAAATCGACGTCCAGGAGTCCAGCCTGTTGCGCAACGCAGAGTGGGAGGATTACCTGGGCAGTTTCTCCAGCTCCTCTAAGTTAACAGGGGAGAGGGAGATCCCCGAGCAGATGGTTTCCTTTGAGGCCACTTGCGCAGCCAAGCCTTCCCTAGAGAGTCATCTCTACTGGCAGCTTTTTCTCTCCCATTTTACCCCGGAGCAAAGAAGCATTGGAGAGCTGATCATAGGCAACCTGGATGCCCACGGTTATTTGCAGGTCAGCCCCCAGGAGATCGCCCAGAGTCTGGGCTTTGCAGAAGAAAAGGTGTTGGAGGTGCTCTATAAGGTGCAGGAGTTCGACCCTGTGGGTGTGGCCAGCAGGGACTTGGGTGAATGCCTGCTGATCCAGCTCAGGGTGCAAGGCAGGCTGGATCAGGTCCTGCAAAGGATGCTGCAGGAGCACCTCCAGGATTTGCAGGAGCAGGATTATCAGGTGCTGGCCAAGAAGCTGGGCCTCAGCAAAGAAGAGGTACTGCAATACATGGATATAATCCAGAGCCTGGACCCCAGGCCTGGAAACAGCTTTGGCACAGGGGAAACCTTTTATGTGATCCCTGATGCTTACGTGTATAAGATAGATGATGAATTCGTGATCATGCTAAACGAAGAGGGCATGCCGGATCTGCAGCTTAATCCCCAGTATCTGCAGGAGATGAGCAGCAGGCAGGGCAAGACCAAGGACTTTCTGCAGGATCAGCTCCGAGAGGCCTTGTGGCTGATGAAGAGCCTGCAGCAGAGGCAGCGCACCCTGTATAGAGTGGTGGAGAGCATTGTCAGGTTTCAAAGGGAGTTTTTCGAGCATGGGGTCAGCAGGTTGCGGCCTTTAGTACTCAAGGACGTGGCAGAAGATGTGGAAGTGCATGAGTCCACAGTGAGCAGGATCACCAATAACAAATATATTTCCACGCCCTATGGCATTTTTGAATTGAAGTACTTCTTCAACAGCGGCCTTGGGGTCCAGGGCGGCGGATTCGTGGCCTCTCAAAGTGTTAAGGCCCAGATCCAGAAAATGATTTCAGAAGAGGATCAGCAAAGGCCCTTGAGCGACAAAAAGCTGGTAGAGCTGCTGCAAAACAAATTGCAAGTGGATATAGCCCGCAGGACTGTAGCCAAGTACAGGGAGGCCTTAGGCATACCTTCCTCTTCTAAAAGGAAAAAGAGGCATTAGCCAGGTGCAGCAAATGCACCTCTGGACACCGGGTTGCCCAGAGCCTGCAGCCCAGGAACAAGCGGATGGAAATCAGAAAGGGATACTCATTCAGTCCGGGAGGTAAGCGAATGGAGATAGTAATTAATTTCAAGAACTTCGAGCCCTCTGAGCAGCTAAAGGAATACGCCAGGACCAGGTTCGAGAAGTTGGAGAAGTTCATCAAGAATCCGGACAACATCCAGTTGCACTTGCACATGGAAGTGGAGAAATTCAGGCAGATTGCAGAAGCAGTGCTCTACGCTGACGATATCCACCTTTCAGCCCAGGACGAGACAGAGGACATGTACGCCACCCTGGATTCAGTCCTGGATAAGATGGAAGTCCAGGTGCGCAAGCTAAAGGACAAGCAAAAAGACAAGCGCAAGAAAAGGTCTTCCAAGGGCGAGGCCATGCAGCCCCCTTTGAATCCTGGCTCGGCAGAGCCTGAAGACTCTGCTCCAGCCTTAAGGACCGAAGGCATAGACAACAAACCCATGGATGTCCAGGAGGCCATTAGCCAGCTGCAGAAGTCTGACTACGAATTCCTGGTTTTCTTCAATGCGGACAAAAACAGGGTCAACGTTCTCTATAAGCGCAATAAAGGCGAATACAGATTGATAGACCCAGGGATGTAGCCTATGCAACTTGCGGATTATCTGGACAGGGATTTGATCCTCCCGGACCTGAAGGCGGCTAACAAACCTGATGTCTTGTATGAGCTGCTAAAGCCCTTGGAAGGGAAGTTGCAGGCCCTGGATGTGGAAAAGGCCCACGCGGTGCTCATGGAGCGGGAGAACCTGGGCAGTACAGGAATTGGCGATGGAGTGGCCATCCCCCACGGCAAGATGGATGAGCTGGAGGACATAGTGCTCATCGTGGGCAGGAGCCTGCAGGGAGTGGAGTTTACTGCCCTGGATAACAAGAGTTGCTATATATTTTTCTTGGTTTTGGCCCCGGAGCATGTGGCAGGACAGCATCTGCGCATCCTGGCCCATGTTTCCAGACTGCTCAAGGATCCAGGCTTCAGACAGACATTTATGGAAGCCAGAGGTGCAAAGGCCCTCTGGAATCTGCTGCGCGGGGTTTAGCCTGGATGCAGTGGTCCCAGGCTCCTGCAGCGCTATGGGGCACACAGTTCCTTGTGCCCACCCCCAGGTTCAGGAGTAGCTGACTGTATCCAAGGTAAAAGCGTTCCCAAGGCTGCTCTCTGCAGGACCCTTTGCATGGCTGGATCCGTGAGGTGTGCCTCTTGGTGTTGGCGCGCGGCAGAACGCGGAGAGAAAATGAGCAAGGAGCGATTTCCGGTCCTGGTTTTGACCGGCCTATCCGGCGCAGGCAAGAGCACAGCCCTGAAAGTCTTTGAGGATCTTGGCTTTTTCTGTGTGGACGGCCTACCTGTGAGTATGCTTTCCAGGCTTATCAGCCTTTTCAAGCTGGAGAATCCTAAGGACTACCGGGGACTGGCCCTGGGTATGGACATTAGGCAGCATGAACTGCTGCAGGACTGGCAACAGGCTCTGCTTTGGCTGGAGCAGGAGGGCCTGGAGGCAGAGGTCATATTCCTGGAGGCGGAAAAAGAGGAGCTGTTTAGGCGCTACGCCACCACGCGCAGGCTGCATCCCTTGGAGTCCCAGGAAGTGGGCCTGGAAATGGCCCTGGAGACAGAACAGGAACTTTTGTTGCCCATCAGGCAGCAGGCTAGTCTGGTCCTGGATACCACTAGTTTTTCTGTGCACGATCTTAGAAGGGAGCTGCAGAGGAAATGGGAGGATGCAGGAGAGGCCTGTTTAAGTCTCAGGGTGCGGGTGATTTCCTTTGGCTATAAGTACGGGATGCCCAAGGAGGCGGATCTGGTATTCGATCTCAGATTCCTACCCAACCCCTATTTTGTCCCGGAATATAAGGGTTGTTCCGGACAGGACCCTCAGGTAGCACAGTATGTCCTGGGTCAGGAGCTTGGAACAAGATTTTGGGAGAGGTTCCAGGATTTTTTGCTGTATGTTCTGCCCCTTTACGCCCAGGAGGGCAGATACAGGCTGAATCTAGCCCTGGGCTGCACAGGGGGCAGGCACAGGTCAGTGGCAGTGGCGGAAAAGCTCTGGCTTAGCCTGCAGGAAAAGGGCTATCAGGCCTCTTTGGAACACAGGCACCTGGAACTGGGCTAAAATATCAGGGGCTGGGGATTAGTAATGGTTGGAGTCTTGCTGGTAACCCACTTGGATTTCGGGCATAAGCTTTTGCAGACCGCAGAGCAGATCCTGGGCGAGCAACAGGGCTGCCTGGCGGTTTCTGTAAATGTGCAGCGCAAGATGGAAGATATCCTGCAGGAGATCCAGGCAGGGATACAGGAAGTGGACAGGGGCCAGGGCGTGCTGGTGCTCACAGATATGTTCGGGGGATCTCCCAGCAATCTGAGCCTCTCCCTTTTGGGCTCAGGCAGGCTGGAAGTGATTACAGGGGCCAATCTGCCTATGTTGCTCAAGATACTTGGCTGCAGGGAGCTGAACCTGCAGGAGGTGGCCCTGCAAGCCAAGTCTGCCGGGCAGCAGGGCATTGTGGTGGCTGGAGAAGTCCTGAAGCAAAAGGTGACAGATGGATAGATCCAGGCTCTGGGCTAGGGTGGACAACAGATTGGTGCACGGCCAGGTTATAGAGACCTGGCTGCCCTATTCCAATGCCAGGAGTATTGTGGTGGGCAATGACGAATTAGCCCAAGATCCCCTGCAGCAGGAGATCATTAAACTCGCTGTCCCCCAAGGGGTAGAGATAGCTTTCTGCTCTATTGCCGGGATCCCGGAACAAGTGTCCAGGATCCACGATAATCGGCACTCCAGGGAGATATTTCTGCTTTTCTACAGCTGTGAGGATGCCAAGGCGGCATTCGAGTCAGGGGTGCACTTTCATGCCCTGAATATCGGCAATCTGCATTACTCGCCTGGGAAAAAGCAGATCTGCGACCATATAGCCCTGAGTCAGACAGATATGCATTGCTTGCGTTTTTTTCAGGACCAGGGCATAAAGCTGGATTTTCGTTGCGTGCCCAATATTCAGGTTCAGATCAAGCCGATCTGGTAATTGGCCAAGCAGGTAACTTCCAGGAATATTACAAGCATGGACATGCAAATCCTTTGGCTGAGCCTGGGCGCAGGTTTTTTTTTGGCCTGCTCTCACTTTGCAGGTTTGCCTTCAATCCCGGATTCTGGGATCGGCCCCTGGTCTTGGGTCTGTTCTTCGGCTATTTCAGCGGAGATTGGCCCACCAGCCTGGGGGTAGCCATATTTTTTGAACTCTTCTGGCTGGATGCCTTTCCAGCAGGCACCTTTGTCCCTCCCCATCGTATCCTGGCCACCTTTTTGACCCTAACTTTGGCCCTGGCTCTGGGATTCCAGAGTCCAGGCCAGATGCTGCCTTTGCTTTTGCCCAGCGTAATTCTGGCTGGACTGGGCTCTAAGCTGGAGGTCTGGCAGCGCATGCAGCAGAACTCCAGCTATAATCAGCTGCTGCAGTGGACCAGACAAGACAGCCACAGGTTCCAGCCAGAGGCCCTGGTCAAGAAAGGTCTTTTGCAATTGGCAGCAGCCAATGCCCTCTTGTATGTGCTAGGCTTCCTGGCTTGCTATTATCTGTTCCAGCAGTTGCAGCACTATTGGCAGATCGAGCTGCAGGGCCTGGCCTGGGAGCATATCTGGAGTCTGGGACTGCTGGGCCCGGTGTTGTCCTTGCGCAATAAACGGGCCTACCAGCTGCTGGTCCTGGGCGCTGCCTTTTTGGTGCTTCTTGTATGGTGATATTTTAGCCACCAGTGTATTTGATTTGGAATTGTGCCTCTGCAGCACTTGGCAGTGAACTTGATTTGTGCTATTTATCACAAAGTCGTCTGGGCGGTAGACAGGAAAAAGGCAAATATACAAGGAGGTAAGGGAGATGGCAGGTTATGTAGTAGGTCACAAGAGTCCGGATACAGACACGGTTTGTGCGGCCATTGCTTTGGCTGATCTCAAGAGCAAGCTGGGCCAGGAATGCAAGCCAGGCGTGCAGGGCGAGCTCAGCCCTGAGAGCAAGTTCGTTTTGGAAAAATTCGGAGTGGATGCTCCAGAGCTTCTCACTGACGCCAGTGGCAAGCAGGTCTATCTGGTGGATCACTCAGACCGCTCCCAAAGCCTGGACAACCTGGATAAGGGCGAGATCCTGGGCATAGTGGACCATCACAAGATCGGAGACGTGACCACACCTAATCCGGTGGAGGCCTGGATCTGGCCTGTGGGCTGTTCCTGCACTGTGCTCAAGTATATGTATGATTTCTACAATGTGGAGCTGCCCAAGCAGATTGCTGGCATCATGGTCTGCTCCATTTTAAGCGATACAGTGATCTTCAAGTCAGCCACCTGCACAGAGACAGACCAGAAGGCGGCTGAAGAGCTGGCTAGGCAGGCCGGGATCCAGAGTTTGACTGACCTGGGCCTGGAAATGTTCAAGGTCAAGTCCGCAATCGAGGGCACCCCTGTGCGGGAGCTGGTAATGCGGGACTACAAGGATTTCGACATGGCTGGAAAGAAAGTGGGCATTGGCCAGGTGGAGGTGGTGGATCTCTCTTTGCTGGACAAAGTCAAGGAGGATATTGTCAAGGATATCAATTCCTTGAAGGGCGAGGGCAGTTACCACAGCGTGTTCTTGCTGTTGACAGACATCATGAAGGAAGGCACTGAGTTGCTCATTGTCTCAGACCAGCCCGAGGTGGTGGAAAAGGCCTTTGGCAAGAAGCCTGAAGGGGATCGGGTCTGGCTGGATGGCGTCATGAGCCGCAAGAAACAGGTGGTGCCCAATTTTGAAAAGGCCTTTGCCCAGAGCTAGAGCTGCTTGATCCTGCCTGCAAAAAGGCAAAATCCAGGATGAAAACGGCCCGGGGTTTAAGAGCTAGCCCTGGGCCTTTCTCTTCTTTTCCCAAGCAGGCCTGGTTTTCCATCTCCTGTGCATCCAGAACCATTGTTCCGGATGCTTGAGCACCATTTCCTCCACTGCCCTGGTGTAGAATGTGGCCACCTGCTGCATCTTGCAACTAAAATCCCCACTTAAGGCAGCAGTGTCCAAGCAGGGTCCGCTGTAGAGCAGGTATTTCTTGCCCTGGCCCCTGGCCAGGAATACCGGCCAGACTACTGCCCTGGCTCTAAGGGCCAGCATTGCCGGGCCCATATTGACTGCGGCGTATTTTTGCAAGAAGGGCAGGAAGATTGCCTTGCTCCGGCCGCAATTGTGATCCACAAGAAAGGCGGATATGCCCTGCCTTTTCAAGGAGCGGAGCACTGTGAAGGTGCTTTGCTGATTGTGAACCACCTGCAGTCCGGCATGGGAGCGCAGATGGGTCAGGGTCTGGCTCAGGGCATGGTTTTTGGGTTGACGCACAATGATTTGTGCCGGGCGATCTGAGAAATATAGGCCCAGGATCCCGGCCAGAAGCTCCCAGGCTCCGAAATGGCCAGTGACTCCGACCACTGGCCTGGAGAGGCCCACCACCTCATGGAAATTCTCCGGCTGCTGGAACTCAATATGCTCCTGGACAAATCTATGGTCCAGCCTGCGGCACAAAAATGGATCCAGAAAGGATCTTCCGGAATGGATGAGGCTGGATTTGGCTATGGAGCTGGCCTTATCCTGGTTCAGGCCTAGGTGCAGGCCTGCCGCCCTGGCGGCTATGTTGCGCCTGCCTGGCAGGAAACGCCAGAAAAGATGCCCCAACAAGGAGCCCATCCTCTGGGTTTGTCTCCAGGACAGACTCTGGCCCAACAGGTTCAAGGCCTCATAGCCTATGAGCTGCAACTTGTTCTGTCTGGATTTAGTGCTGGACATAGTTATTGCGGCCCGCCCGGGACTGATTGTTTTGGGGTATTAGGTCAGATATCTGTTGCAAGGTGAAATGCAGGGCACCCTGGTTTGCAGCCAGTACTTGCCTGGCCCTGTGTCCGGCATCCTGCCTAGAGGTGTAATCCAAGAACATATGGGTTATTTCCTGGGCCAGGGCTTGTGCATCCTGGACCAGTATCAAGGCCTCTTGCTCCTGCAGCAGGCTGGATATCTCCTGGAAGTTGTGTAGATAAGGACCACTTAACACCGGCACCCCCAGGGATGCAGGCTCCAAGAGATTGTGTCCCCCGGCTGGGACTAGGCTGCCGCCCACAAATGCGGCGTCTGCAGCAGAGTAGAGCATAAGCAGCTCTCCCAGGCTGTCTGCCAGATAGACGCTGCTTTGCCTGGCCTGTTCAGGTTCTGCCTGGCTGCGTCTGCAGGCATTGAACCCTTGGCTTTGGCAGAGTTCCCAGACCTGATCAAAGCGCTGGGAATGCCTGGGGGCTATGATGAGCAGGGCCTGTGGCAGGTCCTGCAGGATCTTTGCATGGGCACGCAGGATCTGTTCTTCTTCTCCCTTGTGGGTGCTGGCTGCTATCCAGACCGGCCGCTGGGGCCAGAGCTCAGACCTGAGTCTTTGTCCGGCATTGACCTGTGCTGGGGGCGCTTGCATATCGAATTTGAGGTTGCCGCTGACCAGGACCTTCCCAGGGTCTGCTCCCAAGGCCCTAATCCTGGCTGCATCAGCTTGGCTTTGGGCCAAGATGTGCCAACACCTGTTCAGGCTGGCCTGCATCAAGGGTCTTATCTTGCGGTAGCCCTGGAAAGACCTGTTGGATAACCGGGCATTTATCAGTAGCAAAGGGATGTTTGCCCTTTGGCATTGCAAAAAGATGTTGGGCCAGATCTCTGTTTCCATGAACAAGGCCAGGTCTGGCTGGTGCCTGCTTAAAAAGCCCTTTACTGCCCAAGGCAGATCATAGGGCAAATAGCAGTGCCTGACCCGTTGTTTATATTTGTCCTGCACCAGCCTGGAGCCTGTAGGAGTGGTGGTGGTGAGCAGAATTTCCTGTCCGGGATGATTCTGCAAGAGGGCCTGCACCAAGGCTGATACTGCTTGCACTTCTCCCACTGATACAGCATGTATCCAGATCCCGCCTTGGCCCTGTCCAGGGGCGAAACCCAGGCGTTCACCCAGGCGCTGGAAGTATTGTGGGCTTTTCCAGCCTTTGACAGCCAGTCTGGCCAGGACTGCGGGCAAGGCCAAGTGGCTCAAGGTGTTGTAGGCGTGGTGCAGGATACTGTCAGCAAGCATCTTGGGTTTTGCATGTTCTTTAGAAAATTGCTCTGGCTTATATGCTGGGGCATCCAGAATGCAGTAGCACAACAAATCCTGGGCCACAAGCTTTGCCCCCTGGTTTGACTTGGGCAGACAAAGGCCTTAAAAGATCATGGCAGTGGGGGACTTGATTCCAGATATGCAAAGCTCAGGCAGCCAGATGGGCAAAATTCTGCATAACAAGCCAAAATCCATTCTGATTATCAGATTGAGCGCCATCGGGGACATAGTCATGGCCTCCGGGGTGATCCCTGTCTTGCGTAAACACTTTCCCGAGGCCAGCCTGGACTGGCTGGTGCAAAGTGAATGCGCCCAGTTGCTCCAGGGCCATGCAGGTTTGCGGCGGACCATAAGCTGGCCTAGACAAACCTGGCAGCAGCTTTGGTCCCAAGGCAAGCTCCTGGAGCTCTCAAGGCAGTTTCGCAGCCTGGTGAAGGAGCTGCGCAGCCAGGAGTATGACCTGGTCCTGGATCTGCAGGGGCTTTGGAAAAGTGCCTGGCTGGCCTGGATTTGTAAATCCGGACATAAGGTGGGCCTGGATTCCCGGGAGGGCAGTAAATGGGTCCTGGACAAAGTCTGCAGGAGCAGTCCCGGGGACAGGAGAATGGCTTCTGAATATCTGCATCTGCTGCAGGAGCTGGGGTTGCATACCCAGGATTTCCATTTGGGCTTGCAATCCAGGAGTGAAGACCAGATCCAGGCCAGGGAGCTTTTGCAAGCCCATGGGGTGCAAGGGGAGTATGCGGTTTTTTGCCCTTTCAGTACCAGGGAGCAGAAGCTTTGGCCATTGCAGCATTGGTTGGTGTTGGCTGGCTTGCTCCAAGAGAGGGTGGGATTGCAGATGGTGCTCCTGGGAGGACCTGCAGACAGGGAAATGGCTGAGTATTTGCAGAGCAAAAGCAGTTGCAGGTTGGTAAATCTGGCAGGAGAGACCAACTTAATACAAAGCCTGGCCCTGGTGAAGGGGGCAAGCCTTTTGATAGGGGTGGATACAGGTCTGACCCATATGGGGATTATGTCCCAGACCCCGAGTGTGGCTCTTTTCGGCTCTACCTGCCCCTATCTCTGGACTGGCAGGCAGGACAGCGTGGTCCTCTACCAGGAGAGGGACTGCTCTCCATGCCGCAGGCATCCCAACTGCAATGGGCAGTACCAGTGCATGCAGGATTTAAGCCCAGAGTTGGTCTGCCAGACTGCTGCCAGTTTGTTGCCAGAAGGAGCCTTTGGGGCGCAGCAAGCAGAGGCCACCAGGCAGGTTCAGGGATGAAGATACTGCATGTGGAGACAGGCAGACACCTGTACGGGGGCGGCAGGCAAGTGCTCTATCTGCTGCAGGGCCTGCAGGAGATGCAGGCTGGATACCATGTCCTGGCCTGCGTGGCTGGAGGTGAGCTGGAATCCCGGGCTAGGCAAGTGGCTCAGGAGGTATATGCCCTGCCCTGGATGGGGGATCTGGATATCTCCTGGTTGTACAGATTGCGGAGCTTATTGCGCAGGACCCATGCAGACATCCTGCATGTGCACAGCAGGGGCGGGGTGGAAATCTGGTCCGGGCTGGCTGCAGCAGGCAGCAAGGTCAAGACAGTGATCAGCAGGAGGGTGGACAACCCTGAACCCTGGTGGCAAGTCAGGATCAAATATTCTCTTTTTGACCGGGTTATCGCCATCTCCCAGGGCATTCACCGGGTCTTGCTCCAGCAGGGTTTGCCCCAGTCCAAGCTAAGCTGTGTGCCCAGCGGGGTGGATACCAAGCGTTATGCACCTGGCTGTGCACATCAGGATTGGTTCAGGCAGGAATTTGGGCTTGCGGAGCAGGATATACCCCTGGGGGTGGTGGCCCAGCTCATTCCCAGGAAAGGGCACAAATATCTATTGCAGGCCTTGCCTGAGATTTTGAGGCATTGCCCTGAGGTCAAGGTGCTTTTCTTGGGCCAGGGCCCTATGCAGCGCAAGCTGCAGGAGCAAACCGCAGCTTGTGGTCTGCAGGACCGGGTCCAGTTTGCTGGATTTCGTTCAGACCTGGAGCTTATTCTGCCATGCTTGCAGGCAGTGGTGCATCCAGCCCTGCTGGAAGGCCTGGGGGTCAGCCTGTTGCAGGCTGCAGCAGCAGGGGTGCCTGTTGTGGCCTTTAGGGCAGGGGGAGTACCTGAAGTGGTGCAGGATGGGCAAAACGGGTTTTTGGTGCAGCCCGGGCAGGTCAGCTCCCTGGCCAGGGCAGTGCTTAAGCTGCTCAAGGATCCTGAGCAGGCCCAAAGGATGGGACAAAGAGGCAGGGAGCTGGTTTGTCAGGGCTTTTCCAGGCAAAGTATGGTCCTGGGTAATCTGCAGGTCTATCAAGGGCTTGTGCAAAGCGATCGTTCATAGGCAAGCGTTGCATTGCCAGCCGTACTGCTGGGCAGCAAGGTTTTATTGTGTGCCTGCTTTTAAGGAAAGTTCAGTTGAGAAGCAAGGCCAAAAAGGTTATACTTTGATATCTTCCAGGTTTACTAGAGGCTGAAGGGGAAACATCAAGTTATCTGCAACATAAGGAGGTGCGGGATGCTGGAAGGAATGATGCTACTTTTGGGTTTTTTCTTGGTGGGGTTTTTCTTGTTTTACATCTATCAGGAGCATGGACCTAACACTGAGGATTAGTCAGGTAACCATCCACACAGGGATAGAGAAGATGGAGTCTGAATTGGAGGCAGTGCAAAGGCAGAAAAGGCTGGACATGGTCCGGACCCAGATCGAGTCCAGGGGGGTGAATAGCCCCCTGGTGCTGGAGGCTATGCGCAAAGTGCCCAGACACAGCTTTGTGCCTCTGGACAAGGCTGAGCATGCTTATGAGGACCGGCCCCTTTCCATTGGCTTTAATCAAACCATATCCCAGCCCTATATTGTGGCCTACATGACCCAGGCCCTGCGCCTGACTGGAGGGGAAAAGGTCCTGGAAGTGGGTACTGGCCTGGGTTATCAGGCAGCTGTGTTAGCCAGCATAGCCAGGGAGGTCTACACTGTGGAGCGTATTTCTCAGCTGGTGCAGCAGGCACAAAGTGTTCTGCAGGAGCTGGGATATACCAATGTCTTTTGCCGCACAGGGGACGGAACTATGGGCTGGCCTGAAGAGGCCCCTTTTGATGCCATTATGGTCACTGCCTCTGGTCCCAATGTGCCTGAGGCCCTGCTGGACCAGCTTGCCCAGGGGGGCAGGCTGGTCATGCCTGTGGGCAAATATCGTCTGGGCCAGTACATTACCAGGCTGACCAAGGGCCAGGGAGATCATCTACAGGAGGAAAAACTCCTGGACGTGGCTTTTGTGCCCCTTATAGGCGCGCAAGGCTGGGAGGAGAGGGACTAGTGCCGGGTCATATGTGCAATGTCTGGTTTTCGATACGAAAGCTTTTCTCCTCTGATCCCCCTCCCTGCCGCCTGTCTTGCAGGCGGGAGGGAGGGGTCAGGGGAGGGTTCTTTGTTTGCGACACTTGAGATGTATCAAGGCACTAGTGCAGCGTCACATAAAACGGGACAACAAAAAATCGCTGTCGCAGAGGACAGAAAAACCAACTGGAAATATCGATAAAAAAGAACTGGACCCCGGCCTTCGCCGGGGTGACTGAGAAAATAACATCTAGCTTTCCATTCTTCTTGGTGCCTGATAAGGGATGAAAGTTATTTTTAATTTGTGATATTGGGATTTACTTTTGGGCGATGAAACATTGCATGCCCTGGGCTTGAGAATCAAGCGGATCTTGGCTCTGGTTGGAGGTGGTGGTTAAGGACCCATGCATCTATCAGAGGTAAAAAGGGATTTCCCAGAGGCCCCAGGGGTGT